>CAZDHN010000241.1:0-8840 GCA_964505115.1 uncultured Planctomycetaceae bacterium | reverse complement strand
CCGGCCGGACAAATATCCAGAAAACTCGCCCCAGCCACGAACTGAGCAACTTGGGCTAGTAGTATAGAAAGGCGGGACGCCGAGCCATCGACCGGCCGAGGTAGTCATTTTGCAGGGAACACTGATCCTCGCTAATCGACACTAATCTGAAAACAATCAGCGAAGATCGGCCTGGTTCAAACCACAGTTATCGACGGGCCCCGGCTGTTGAGCCTCATACGGCGGGCAATACGCAGGGCCATCTCCAAAGCCTGTTCGTAATTGAGTCGCGGGTCGACCTGGCTTTTGTAGGCCGTCGAGAGGTCCGCATCGCTGAGTTGTCGCGCTCCGCCGGTACACTCGGTGACATGTTCGCCCGTCAGTTCGCAGTGGACTCCGCCGAGGATCGATCCGGAGCTTTGATGAATTTCGAGCGCGTGCTCCAGCTCGTCGAGTATGTCGTCGAAGCTGCGAGTCTTGACACCCTGCCGTGTCTCCACGGTGTTTCCGTGCATGGGATCACAGCACCAAAGGACGACCTTGCCCGCGCCGCGGATTGCCTCGATCAGCGGCGGCAGGCAGGCGTCGATTTTGTCTGCTCCGAAGCGGTGGATGAGCGTGAGACGCCCCGGCGCGTTGTCCGGGTTGAGAATCTCAGCCAGCTCGAGGAGCTCCTCCGCACTGATCGACGGGCCAATCTTCATGCCCACCGGGTTGCCGATCCCGCGGCAGTACTCGACGTGTGCGCCGTCCGGCGATCGGGTGCGGTTGCCGATCCAGGGGAAATGCGTGTTCAAATTGTACCACAACTTCCGTCGCGGAACCTGGCGGGTCCGGGCTTGTTCGAAGGGAAGATGCAGGGCCTCGTGGCTCGTGAAAAATTCGACTCGGCTCAGTTTGTCAACGTTAGTCCCGCTGATCGTCTCCATGAACTGGACCGAGTCGCCGATCGACTCCACGATTTTTTGGTACTCACGTGCTTGGGGTGATTCGCTGAAGAAATCGATGTCCCAGTACTCGGGGTGGTGGAGGTCCGCAAAACCGCTCTCCACCAGAGAGCGGATGAAGTTGAGCGTCATCGCCGCGCGTTCATAGCCGCGGAGCAGAAGCGTCGGGTCGGGGGTGCGGTCTTCCTCCGTGAAACCGGGCCGATTGATGTTGCATCCGCGGAAGCTTGGCAACGTGACTCCGTCCCGCGTTTCCGTATCGGACGATCGCGGCTTGGTGTATTGTCCCGCGAATCTCCCCACGTTGATCACGCGCTTCCGGCAGCCGTAGCAGAGCACAAGACTCATTTGAAGGAGGATTTTGAGCTTGTTGGTGATGACCGCGGACTGGCAATCCGCAAAGGCCTCGGCACATGCCCCTCCCTGCAACAGAAAACGTTCCCCCCGGGCCGCGTCGGCAAGCTGCCCCTTGAGGGTCTCCACCTCCCAACTCGTCACCAAGGGAGGCAGTCTGGTCACCCGCACCAGCACGTCGTCCAGCGCTTTGGGGTCCGGATAGACGACTTCCTGCGCGACCGGCTTGCTTCGCCAGGAAGACGGTTTCCAGTCGTCCTTCGCCGATGCCGCCCGGCGCCCCGGCGATTGTTGTTTCGCCATGCGGTCTGACTTTTTACGCGAGTCTGACATGCGTTGCTTCCTTACTGATAGGGATTTGAATTCCCGCGACAAGCCTGAGTCTAGCCCGACGTGGGGTGGGCTTGCAACCGAATGGCCCCTATTGATCTTTGCATGGTCAATGCGCGGATCAAGGGGGTTCCGCCGGGAAAGCGGGCTTCGCCCTCGGTCATTGGCCATGCAAGGGTCAATAAATTCGTTGTGAATACGGCCTGTCCGATAGACCGACAATCCAGGTCTTACGGAACTTGGCCGCTTACCCCCCCAGGGGAGCGTTTCACGCGGGGTCGTTATTTTGAGACGCCCGGGAAAGGGACAACCGAGGCGTCCCGGGATTTGCGTCACTTAACCCGTTGCCGTAAGGGATGTGATGTCAGCGATCCCCAACTGCATCCGTTGTCTCGTCCGTCGGTTTTGGCTTCGGGGTAAACATCTCGTAGAGGATGGGCAAAAGAATTTGCTCGAAGAAGATGGCCACGACGAAGCCGCCTATGTAGACGACTGCCAAGGGCCGATGGATTTCCGAGCCGGAACTCTTGGCCAGCGCCAACGGCAATACACCGAGGATGAGGATCAACTCGGTCATCAGGATGGGCCGAAAGCGTCTCACGGCGCCTTGCACGACGGCCTCGTGCAACTCTACTCCGTCTCGGCGCAGGTCATTTATCTTGCCAACCAGGATGACGCCGTTTTGCAGGGCGATTCCGAACAGGGCGATGAATCCGATCAGCGAAGAAACGTTCAGCGTCTGACCGGCCAGATACAGTGCAACTATCCCGCCGGCCATGGTCATGGGGACGTTCAACAGCAACAGCAGCGACTGTCGAAACGAGCCTATCGCCGCGAAGAGCACAACCAGCACGCCGAGGCCCACGATGAGCATCATCCACATGAGCTGCCGCATTGTCCTCTGCTGACTTTCGAATTGTCCGCCGAAGGTACAGAAGTAGCCCGGTGGTAGCGATACGCTACGGGCGATTTCCGCCCGGGCCTCCTCGACGAAGCGTCCGATGTCGCGTCCCACGACGTTCGCCAGAATCGTCTTGCGCCGCATCAGGTTCTCGCGGAAGATCGTCTGCGGCCCTTCGCTTCTTTCGATCTGGGCCACCTGCGAGAGCGGCACGCGATGTCCCGACGGCGTATCGACCAGCAGATCGCGGATGGTATCGACGTCGCGGCGGTACTTGAGAGGCAGCCGCAAGAGCACGGAGGTCATCCGCTCGGCCTCGGCGACGTCGATCACTTCCACGCCGTTTAGGGCTGTCTCGATTACGTCGGCGACCTCGTCGACTTTGATTCCGTATCGGGCCAGTGCGGCGCGGTCCAGCCGGATCAACACCAGCGGTATTCCCGTCGTCTGCTCAATCTGCAAGTCGGCAATTCCCGGCACATGGCTCATGACGTGGCCAATCTGGCGAGTCTTTTCGTCTAGCGTTTCGAGGTCCGGACCGAAGACTTTCAGCGCGACTTCTCCTTCAGTGCCGGTGAGCATCTCGGCCATTTTGTTGGCGATCGGCTGCTCGAAGATGTAGACGATGCCGGGCATGTCGTCCAAGCGGATCCGCATGGCCTCGGTCAGTTCGGCGTATCCCCGCGTTCGCTCCGCCAGCGGTGTAAGTTGGATCATGTAGTGGCTGTGGTTGACCGGATGCACATGCTCGGCCCCCTCGGCCGATCCAGTGGTGCGGCAGACCGACACGACCTCGGGGAAGGAGAGAAATATCTGTTCGATCTTCTTGCCCACGCGAACCGATTCCTCGAGCGAGGTCTCCGGCAGCATGGCGGTCGAGGCGATCATCGATCCTTCATCCAGGAAGGGGACGAACTCGCTCCCCAACCGCTGATAGCAGAAACTGGCGACCAGCAACACAATCAGCCCCAGGATCAGGACGAGCGTCTTGCATTTGAACGACTTCTCCAACACAAAGGTGTACACGGCGGTGGCGAAGCGGACGAAACGATTCTCTCCGGCCAGTCGGCCGGTCTTCCTGATGCAGCACGACATGAGTACCGGGTTGAGTGTGATGTTCACAATCAACGATCCGAGTAGGGCGGCCACGACGGCGAAGACGGTCGGCCGAAACATCCGACCGGCAATTCCCTCCAATGTCAACAGCGGCAAGAATACCAGGATGATTATCACATTCGCCGAGAACAGGTAGGGGCCGATTTCCTTGGCGCCTTCACCCACCAGCCGCAACGTTGAGACGTCACTCGGCCGGCCCTGAAGAAACTTGAAAATATTCTCGACCATGATCACCGAGCCGCCGGCCATCTTCCCGATGCCGATCGCCAGCCCACCCAAGGCCATCACCGTCAGCGACACGCCGGCCATGTGCAGGAGGATCAGCGAAAAGAGGATGGAAATGGGGATAGTCAGCGCGGCAATCAGCGACGCCCGTATGTTTCCCAGGAACAGCAGAATTACCAGCAGCACCAGAATCCCGCCCTCCAACATCGATATCTGCACGTGTTCCAGCGCATCCTCGATCAACTCGGACTGATCGTAGTAAGGTATGATGCGCATCTTGCGCGGGATATCCTTGCCGACATCCGAGAGGAACTGCTTGATGTTGTTGATCGTCTTCAGCGTGTCGCCGCCGTACTGTTTCTGCACGACGACCGAGACGGCTTCCTTGCCGTTGAAGCCGGCGTCACCGCGACAGAACTTCTCGCCGATCTTGACGTCGGCAACGTCTTTGACGAAGACCGGAACGTTCTTCCGCGAAGTGATGACCGTGTTCTCGATGTGGGCGATCGACTCGATTCGCCCCAGGCCCTTGATCAAGAACTCCTGGTTCTTTTTGGTGATAATTCCGCCGGAGAAGTTGCGGTTGCTCTGCTCGATCGCCTCCTTGACCTGACCGATGGTGATTCCATGGTCGTGTAGCATGTCGGGCTTAAGATAGACCTGGTACTGCCGCACGAACCCGCCCAAATTCACCACGAACGACACGCCCTCAACCCCCAGGAGCCGGTAGCGGATGGTCCAGTCGCTAACGCTACGCAACTGCATGGGATCCACTTCGTCACCCACCACGGCGAACTCGAATATCTCCCCCATTCGAGAAGAGACCGCGCCCAAGACCGGATGTGAAGCACCCGCCGGAAGCTGCTCCGCAACGATATCCAGCTTGCCGGAAACAATCTGCCGGGCGGTGTAAATGTCAACGCCCCAGTCGAACTCCACTGTAACCACCGATTCGCCGGTGGTCGACTCGGAGCGGACCCTGCTAACGTGCGGGCTACCGTTCATCAGGCTCTCCAGGGGGAACGTGATCATCCGTTCCACGTCCTCGGAAGCCATGCCCGGGCAGCACGTTATGATGTTCACCAGCGGCGCGTTAAGGTCCGGGTAGATATCCTTGGGCATTCGCTGGTATGCGATCACGCCGAGCAGCGCGATCAGTAGGGTCAACAGCAGTACCAGCACGCGGTGGCGCAACGCCAAATCGATAATCGCATGAATCACTTCGCGGCCTCCCGTTGCAGTCTCAATGCGTGTGATGGGCCCCGCTAAGGACTTCCGTTTGAAGCTTGGAGTTCAGCAGATGGTTCCCCACCACCACCACCACCTCGCTCGCCTTCAGCCCGTCCAGCACCTGCTGATACTCACCCTCGACGGGACCGGTCTTGATTTGGCGACGCCTGAAGCAATCCGCTTCCTTCACGAAGACTATCTTCCGATAGCCGTCCTCCAGCACGGCGCCCGACGGCACGACCAGCATGTCGTAGGAGCCGTTCAGTTGAACGTCGACGTTGGCGAACATCCCGGGCTTCAATAAGTGGTCGCCGTTGCGCACCTCCGCGTGGACGGTCGTCGTGCGCGTCTCCTCGTTCACAACGTCACCGATGTAGCTGATCTTCCCGCTGAAAACCTTCTC
This sequence comes from uncultured Planctomycetaceae bacterium, assembly GCA_964505115.1. Taxonomy (GTDB): domain Bacteria; phylum Planctomycetota; class Planctomycetia; order Pirellulales; family Thermoguttaceae; genus CAZDHN01. Next base: position 3,355 of record CAZDHN010000241.1, on the reverse strand, counting down.
TGGATACGCCGGCACGATAATCTCGACTTCCTGACCAAGCTTGACCTTGGCAATGTCTTTTTCGTAGACTTCGGCGGCCACCCAGAGTAACGTCGGATCGACAATCGTCAATATTTCGGTCGACTGATCGACGAAATCACCAAGTATCGCCTCGCTGGTGACTACCTTGCCGGGGATTGGAGAGTGCAAGGTGATGGTTGCGTTGATCTGATGCGTGCCGGTGATCTCTTCGACCTCCGCCTCCGTGAACCCCAGCACGTGCAACATCTTCTCGGCCGCCTCCAGGTTGGCTTCGGATATCTTGTGGTCCGTTTCCACTGCAAGCAAGTTCTTCTTGACGCCAATTCCAATTTTCTGCAGACGTTTCTCTCGATCCAGATTGAGCTTCGCCAACTCGAAGCCGGCCGTTGCCTTGTAAAACTCCGACTTCGCGATGCCCACTTCGTGGCTATCGAGAGTAACCATGGGCTGCCCCTTCTTCACCAAGTCGCCGACTTTGACGTGGATCTGAGCTACTCGGGCCGGGAAAGCATGGCTGACGATCGCCGTCTGACTCGGTGGGGCCAACACCTTGGCCATTGTCTTCAAGACCGACCGACACTTGCGCGATTCGACCTTCGCCACTTCGATGCCCGCCGTCTCCTGGGCCTTGTCCGAGAGCCGGACGACATCCGGATCCTCCATCGCCGCGGAGTCGGAGTGAGCATGATCGCGGGACGCATCGGTCTGATTATGGTCATGCGAACCTGGCGACTCCTTTTCCACGCACCCCGTCCCGAACACTACTAGAAGCCCGAATACTGCCGGAAGAACGATCAGTCTGCTCATCTCACACCTCACCACTGGTCTGTAATTAAGGCAGGTCCGAATCTGGCGGTATGCCGGTCTTGCTCGACGGGTAGCCGCCAGCGAAAGCCGGCCTTCGCCCCACCTTGGGGTCTGTCACGCCCGTCATGACCGGAGCAACGGACCGCCGGCGAGCCGGGTCCAGTCAAATCATTAACTACCCATCTTATCATGCCGTGGAACGCCCACGCAAGTTGCGACTTGTCGCTACCGGCATTATTTTTCCTTCAGGAGCCGATACGCTGGGGGCCGTGCCACGTAAACGACTTGGTAGACAGAACTTATGGATACGATACCCTGCTCCCCTCCCGCCGTACCGGTCACCTAAATCTGACTGATTCCCCTAATCAGCAAGCTTTGCCTAACCGATACACCCATAAGGAGCGAATCCGTGCCACCATTTCCGCGCTTGATGCTGGGATACCGCATGCCCACATCACTTGTCGGGGTGGGATGGCACGATCGGGGCACCGCTCTTGTGTTGTGATTGCATCTTGGCTTTGACGAAGGAGTTGCTTGCCCATGTTCGCTCGCCTATCGCACTACTGGTTGCCAGCCCTGGTGCTGGTGCTCGCGGCGGCAGCGCCCGGTATCGGCCAGACGCCTCGATCACCATCTGGTCTGCGACAGCCCGACGATCCAGAAATCCGCCTCACGGCCAATTGGGAGTCGGCGGCGCCCACCGACTCGCTTCCCGTACCCGAAGCACCGCGGGCTGAACGGCTCAATCGTACTCTGCCCGCCCCCGCTCGCATCGCGACAGACCCAATCACGGCCGAATCCCTGGAAGCAACCGGCTTGACGCTGGCCGACTTGGAGCAGATCGCCCTGGGGCACAACCCAACAATTACTCAGGCCGCGATGCGTGTTGAGGCCAACGAGGCAAGATTCGTGCAGGCGGGTTTATACCCGAACCCCACGGTCGGATACGTCGGCGTGGACATGGGTGTTGAGGGGACGGCGGGGCAACAGGGAGTGTTTGTCGGCCAAGAGATCATCACGGCGCGTAAGCTCCGTAAGGGGCAGATGGTGGCCGATCGGCAGATAGAGCAGGCCCGATGTGCCTTGGAAGCTCAGAGATACTGCGTGCTGAACGACGTCCGTAGCGCTTACTACGACGTCCTGGTCGCTCGGCGGACACTACAACTCTACAAGGAGCTTGTTCGCATCGGCGATGAGGGCTACCGCACGGCGAAGAAACTACACGCGGCCATGGAAGTCAGTCGGCTAGACGTGCTTCAAGCCAAGATCGAGGCAAACTCGGTCAAGCTTCGGCTCTACGAATCGCGGAACATCGAACGGGCCTCCTGGCGACAACTGGTTGCCCTGCTCGGCATGCCGCAAATGGAGCCCGTCCAACTGGCAGGGCACCTGGAAGACGATCTCCCGCAACTGACTTGGGAGGAGTCGCTGCGGTACTTGCTGACCAGCAGCCCGATCCTGGCCGAGGCTGAGATCTCCGTCCAGCGGTTCGAAGCGGCCGTCACGCACCAACGTTCATTGTGGAAGCCGAACATCGATTTCGCGGTCGGGTTCACCTACGCCAACGACGTACAGGACGACTTGACCCATGCCGAGGTCAACCTTGAAGTTCCGATCTTCAATCGCAACCAGGGAAACATCTGGAAGGCCCAGGCTGCTCTGGTGGCTGCCCGAAAGGAAACACAGCGAATGCGGCTCCAGTTGCATGACCGACTAGCCGCCGCCTTTCAGCACTACGACAACGCCCGCCAGGAAGTGGATATATATGCAAAGGATCTGCTCCCCGACGCAAAGAAATCGCTTGACTTGGTCCTGGCCGGTTATCGAGACGGAGAGTTCGATTATCTGAAGCTACTCACCTCGCAGCGGACCTTCTTCGAGGTCAATCTGGCATACGTGGAGGGCCTCCACAAGCTCCGCTCCAGCAGCGTCTCCATCGAGGGAATGCTCCTCAGCGGAGGGCTCGAATCGCCCATGTTCGACGAGGTCATGACCGACGAGTTCATCGTCGGCGACTGATGCGTTACCAGCTATTGGCAAGTCTCTGATACCGATCTCGTGGCCTCCCATTTCAAGGGGCCACCCCGAACAAGCTTAGAGATTAAGGGATTATTGATCTTTGCATGGTCAATGCGCGGATCAAGGGGGTTCCGCCGGGGAACCGGGCTTCGCCCTCGATCATTTTTGGCGTCCCTCGCTTACGCTTCGGGTTACAATCAAGTGATGAATAATCCGGTTTAGTAGCAAAAGAGGCCTTGAACTACCGGCCCGTCTCTCATAAAACAGTGCAATCAGGCCGAAGTGGCGGAATTGGCAGACGCGCTAGGTTCAGGACCTAGTGGGGGTAAACCCCGTGGAGGTTCAAGTCCTCTCTTCGGCACCTTGCAAGTGGTTAAGCCACTGGGACTTGCGGCAAATTGTCGCAAGTCCTTTCTTTTTGCGACTCAAGAGCTTGCTTGCTCTGATGGTCCAAATATGGTCCAATTGTTGGTAGGCGTTGGTCGGTGAATCGCCGGTAGCCCGGTTT
>CAZDHN010000240.1:0-8859 GCA_964505115.1 uncultured Planctomycetaceae bacterium | reverse complement strand
CGGGGTCTTCCGCAACGGGGTCTTCCGCAACGGGGTCTTCCGCAACGGGGTCTTCCGCAACGGGGTCTTCCGCAACGGGGTCTATCTAGAAGTCGACATCGTCTTCTCCCAAGAGTTGCGCGATGCGCTTCTTGACGAGTGCGTCGCGAGCCTCGTTACGCTGCTTGATGGCGCCGCTGAGCCGTTCAAGCTCTTCTTTCAACCGTTTGAGTTCCAACTCCCGCCGTTCCTGGCGAACCTCGAAGTGTTTGTTCACCAACTCGTCGACACGCTTTCTGATCGTGTCGCGTTCCTCGGTGGGCGCCACGCGGAATTGGATGGCCAACTCGCGCGTGTCGCGCTCCAGGTCGTTATCGGCCTTGAGTAACTTGAACATCTCGGGGTCTTCCCGCTCGATCGCCTCCCAATCGTGATGCGGCCAGCGGGGTGGACCGTCGGGATCAGCAGGCCGACCATCGGGCGGGCCGGGATGACCGTCACGCGGACCAGGACGACCATCGGGCGGACCGGGGCGATCGTCGCGGGGACCGCGGCGACCGTCGGGCGGGCCGGGCTGATGCGGCGGCCCCGTAGGTTGCATCTCTCCCGGACCCCGACGGAGTGGCTGCGGTTGTCCCGGGTGCGATTGCCCCGGATGCGGTTGCCCCGGGTGACGGGGGCCATCGGCGCGAGGTGGGCCGTCCGGTCGGTCCTTCGGGCCGCGACGCGGTTCGTCGGCCAGTAGCGTGCCGCCGAGCATCAGTGCCAATGCGACGCCGCCAAGCACTGCAAACGTCAGTCTCTTCAACATCTCCGTGCCTCCTGTTCAATGGGAAGGATACTATCGCGGAAACAATAACTGTCGCAATGTCGCCTTTCGCTCCGCGAAAGCGGCGTTCTTTCGCGGAGCGAAAGGCGACAGTTGTTTTCACTCCGGCCCTAACCCGCATTTCTCACCAGCCATCTACTGCGAGGACGGAAGTCCAGCCGTGGCTGCGTCGTGCGGCACGATTCATCCTCAACGTATTCACCAATACGCCTACGGATGAATCGCTTGCACTCCTTGCCACGACAGAACTTACGACCTCTCGTGACGATGTTGGTGAGAAATACGGGCTAATCTCCTAGAGTTGGTCGTTCTTGATATCCTGCCGCATCTGCTCCAGCCCGTGCTGCAGCGGAGCAAATGCGTTGTCCAGCCCGTGCCAATCCTGCTGAACTCGCACCATCTCCCGACCGGCCGAAACAAGCTGCTGGTCGAGCGAGTCGTCCCAATCGAGCTGGCTCCCGTTAGACTTCGCGACCGCTTGTTTCATCGCGGGTTGCGTTGACTTCGGAGCCGGCTTGGCGATCTGGTCGGGCTCAATAATCTGATTGGGCTTAACAATCTGATTGGCCGGGGCGGTCGGGCTGGCCGTCCGTTCGGACCCAAGCAGATGCCACCCCAAGGCAACGGCCGCCAGCAGCGACGCCGCCACCATTGCCACGACACCAATCAAAAGACGCCCGTTCGGCCGCACGCGAGGCAGTTGTAGTTCAAACGGCTCGTTGAGTGCCGGTCGGGTTACCGTCTCCAGCAGGCTCGTCAGCGAAAGCCACGTCTCGCGCAGCGCCTTGGTCTCTTCATCCGGCACCGCATCGGTCGGACTCTCCGCCGCAGTCGCCCGTTCCAACTGCCGTTCCAGGTTTTTCAGGTCTTCATCGTTCACGGGTTCTCCTCCACAAGCAGTCCCCGCAGAGTCGTCAGGGCGCGGTGGCAATGGCTCAAAGTGGTTCCAAGTGGGCAATCGATGATCTCCGCGATCTGGCGAAAACTCAATTGGCCAAAATACCTCAGCAGCAGCACCCGACGCTGGATGGGCGAAAGCAGTTCGAGCGCCTTGCCGAGCTGTTCGGAAACCTCCGAGCGGACCAGCGTCTCGTGCGGTTCCAGCCCGGCGCCGAGCGGCTCGTTTCGCTTCCAACCCTCTTCGTTCAGCGTGATCTCTCGACCGGCTTTTCGGCCCCGGTCGCAAACGAGCCGATCGGCGATTCGCAACAAGTACGCCCGGGCGTTACCCTCTTCGCGGTACTTCCGCCGCGCCCGCCACGCCCGAAAAAACACCTCCTGGGTCAAGTCGTCGGCCAAATCGGCCCGGCGGACCGCTGCCCAGAGGTATCCGCGCACCGCCGGCGCGTGCTCGCGTCCCCAATCCGCGAAACGCCGGTCCTCGTCGGTTTGTTGGCTCTTGGGGGTCATGTCTAATAGGGTAAACGCGAGAAGTCTCCGTTTATTGCGGCCGGTGGCGACTTTTTTCAAGAAAAGGGCCCCAACAATCTTCCCAAGGAGTTGCCCCACGGTCAATATAGAGCCGCGACCGTCGGTCGCGATTTGGCCACGCTACCGGCGGATCTTCACGGAGAAGTCGGGCGCGTCGTGGTGGACGTAGGCCAGATAGTTGATTCGCGACTCTTCCTTGGTCTGGGCGAACGGCTTGCTCGTGTCCAGAATGCCAAGCTCGTAGGCCAATGCGTCGGCATTGCCCGGCAGGATAACCCGATGGTCGTAGAGCGGAATCTTGCCCGGCGCCAGACGGTTCACGTGCCGAACGATATTCGTGGTGCAGTTGTTGGTAAGCGTGTCGTAGAACTCCGGCTTGACCGCCAGTTCGTTCACCCGCCCCATAACGTCGGTGAACATTTCGCGTGCCTGTTCGGGCGTGGCCCGGGTGGCGTAGAGATGAACGTCGTACAGGTAGTGGTCGGTGCGGAGCCTGATCAGGTCGCGCTCGTCGCCAACCACGTACATGATCTCGAACTGACGCATCGCGCCGGCCATCGCGGCGTAGGTTTCGCCCTTCTCCTTGCGGACCTCGACCGAGACGGCCAGATGATACCCGTCGGAAAAGCCGAAACTTATCATCGTGTGTCCCACGCCCGGCATCTCCGGAAGCGGAACCACGATGAAATCGACCGACTCCAACTCGTCCAGATCGAGTTTTTTATCGTAATGCCGCACCGTATAGTCGTCGGCCGTGCGATAGTCGCAATTGCGGATATTGTAGACAGTTACCTTGTCGCCCTTGAACTTGGCGCGCGCGAGCAGCGCCTGGTCGGGCGACCAATCGCGATCGTTCGACGGCTCCAGCGGCAGCCAACTGTTGGTCGTAAACGCCTGCCGGCTCTTGCAACCCGGCATCAGCAGCGTCAGTGCCACTAGCAGGATTGCCAGCGCGCTACCGGCTATGTGTTTTTCACGTGATTGGCGCTTCATCCGCAGATATTTTCCCCAATCCCCCGGGTTTCCCGTTTACCCCAGAATCGCGCAGCGACTCCAGCGTGGTGCGGTAAATACCGAAAAAGGCGGTTCGTGGCAAGGTCGATAGGTGGACGCTCATCGCAAGCGGAAGACGAAACCCAGCATCCCAATGGCTTGTGGAGGCCGCGTTTGGTAGGGATAATTGGATCGAAATCCCCGGAATACCCATCCGCCCAAAAAAACCAGGCCGAACGCTTAAATCTCCCAAATAGCCACAATAGGTATTGTGTTCCCTGAATTCCTGAATTCGTGCCGAGTTGGGAGATGAAGATGCCGCAGATACGGAATTCAAGAAGGCACTTGATGGATGGCCAGATGACGATGAGTTACGAGAGGAGTATGCTACGTTCCGCCAACGGCTTGGGAGATAGTCTCCCCATGTTACCAATACACACTTGCCATGAACCTGAGAAATGCTGTTGCCAAGTTGAGTAAAGACACCAAACACTCAATCGTCTTTTTCTTCTTCGCCATGGTTTCCTGCCTGTGGTTCTGTGTTTTTCAATTCACCCATATTTACGCAATATTCGCCAAAATAATGCACTGATTCTTTTTTGGTATCTCTTCAGCCGAATGAAGCAAACCACGGATTTCACGGATAACACGGATATAGTTGGGAAGCTCGCAATCATGACGCTAAGCGTCGTTTTCTCCGTGTAATCCGTGAAATCCGTGGTCAATTGCTTCGCATGGCCGAATGGTCGCCTTATATTACGCGATATTCGCCAAAATAATGCACTGATTCTTTTTGTCGGGTGAAAGTCACCGGGCTCGGAGTCCGGTTGTACAATTTGCCGGAGTCGCGAATTCCATTTCATTGCATCACCCAGGAGGCGAACGATGGCTTACGATGGAGTGCTTGAAGATGTGAGACGGGCCGTTGCCTTGGAGAGGCCCGGGCGGCTGCCGGTGTTTGCTTGTAGTGAAGAGATGGACGTACGCTGGTACGGCAAGTACAGCTACGAGGAGGTCTGCCAGGACGGCCGGAAGATGGCCGAGGTCTGGATCGCCGCCATCGAGGAGTTCGACTACGATTGGGCCTGGCTGCAAGTCGACGATTGCTTCGAGTTCGAGCCGCTTGGGGTGGGCTGCCAGGGCGAGGGCCACATACTGAGGGCGACCAGGGATTATCTGCCGGCCACGCGCGAGACGCTGGAGAACCTCCGCCTACCCGACCCGACCGCCGACGGGCGCATGCCCGAGAAGCTGGAAGCGATCCGGCTGATAAGGGAGCATTTTGGCGACACGGTTCTGGTGGTCGGCGGCTGTGCGGGTCCGTACAGTTCGGTCGGGCTGTTGTACGGTCTGCAAGAGGCGATGCTGCTGACGGCACTCGACCCCGACCTGCTGGCCGACACCTGCGATTTCTTCGTCGAGCTGCAAGCGGCCTACATCAAGGTCCAGGTCGAGGCGGGCGCTCATGCCGTCTGGCTGGGCGATTGCAATGCGTTTTCCGGCATGCTCTCGCTCGATCAGTATCGAAAGTTCGCCTTCCCCTCCTGCAAGAAGCTGGTCGGCAGGGCACACCAGCACGGGGCGATGGTCTACCTGCACGTCAGCGAGATATCCACGGCGTACCTGCTGGCCGAATGCGAACTGGGCGTGGATATCATCAATTGCGGGCCGGCAGCCGATATTGCCGACGTGCGCGGGGCCCTGACGGGCAAGTGCTGCTTCAGCGGCAACCTGGACCCGATCGAAGTGCTCATGCGCGGCACGCCCGACGAGGTCGAAAGAGAAGCGGAGCGAATCGTCCGCATCGGCTATTCCCAGGGCGGCTATGTCTTCTGCACCGGCGAGATGAACCCCCGCGACGTACCCGAGGCGAACATGCGTGCCATGGTCCGCGCGGTCCGCCGGACGAGCCGGGAGATGTAGCCGTTTGCCGATTCACGTCCGCGCAAAGTAGGAAGAGCCACGCATACCCACCGTGCTGGGTACGGACCCTTGTACCCACCGGGACTCGCGTGCTAGAATTGCCGCCATCGAGGGTGAACGTTATTGGGTAGACATACCCCTGTTGGCCACATTCAACATTATGTGAGGTGCAATCTTGATATCTCTGCACGAGAATTACGTTGTGGATGGGCAGGGACATAAGAAGGCCGTCGTTGTTCCGGTGGAGGAATGGGAGCAGATTCTAGAGGCTTTGGGGGAACTCGACGACATCCGGGCCTATGACGAGGCCAAGAGCCAGCCTTCGAATGCCGTTGCCTTTGAACAGGCGGTTCTGGAAATCCGCGAGGGCAAGACGGAGTGACCCACGAGATATTCATCGAGCGGCGCGCACAACGGGCGCTGGCCAAGATCGTCCAGCCTCACCGAGACAGGATCATCTCCGCGGTTCGGCGTCTTGCGGATGACCCGCGCCCACCCGGCGCAAAGAAGCTCAGCGGCAGGGATGCCTGGCGCATTCGCGTTGGGTCGTACCGCGTACTCTACGAAATCCACAATGCCAAACTCGTTGTGCTGGTTGTGGGGATCGGAGATCGGCGAGACGTATACCGCGGATAGTGAAGGGACTCCGAGCTTGCCGGGTAGAGCCGGAAACGCATAACCGACACGTTGTTAGCCCCTCTACCGTCGCGCGACGGCGGGAACGGGGGCGTTGCGGTCGGGGCCCAGGGCCAATCCGATCCAGCCGTCGTCGATGACGAACTGCGAGATCACCAGGCCTTTGAGTCGGGGGTCCTCGGTGAAGCGGATCGGGGTGAGAATCAACGGCCGGTGCTTCGAGAAGGTCTTCGAGAACACGCCGCGGACGGCGATTTGCGAGCCGGTATCCAGCCGCTTGGCCGATAGCTGGACGATACCGTCGCGAACCAGCTTAATCGAGAGCCCCTCGAGCTTGGGTCGGTAGAACACTCGAACCTGGAAATCTCGCCAACTTCGTCGCGGCGGCTTCCTCAAGCTGGCCACCGACAGCGTGATCTCCACCCGGCCTTCGTGGCAAAGCACGACGATCGGGTCCACCTTGGCAAAGGCGATTGTAACGTCGTCGTTCGGCGTCGCTTGGTTCTCCACTTCCGGCCGATTGAACCGGGTGGCGATGAGCCGGCGGAGTTCCGGCAGCGTGAAGGATCGGCCGGCCAGTTCCAGTTGCTCCAGAGTGTTGTTCAGCGCCGACTGGTGAAGCTGCAAACTGGCCAGACTATCGGACGGCGCTCGGGGACGCGGCGTGTGGGCGCCCAGTTGGTCTTCGTCGGCCAGACGGATTCGAGTTACCAGCCGGCTCTCGGTCGTTTGGGCGCTGATCATGTCGGGGCCCAACGACAAGGCGGAGATCGGGCGGATCACCCGCTCTTCCAGCCGCTTGGAAAGCTCGCCGAAACGAGCGTCGGCCTCGGTGTCGATCTGCGCCTTCGCTCGGAGAGCCACCTTGCTTTCCACTTCGCGCTGCACTTCCCATTTCCGCGAGTCGTGTTGCTTTCGGGCGACACTCTTGACAATCGATCCGAATAGCGGCAGGCGGTCGAAATCCGTTTCCAGATCGCGGAGCCGGGTGACGTTCCGCACACTCACCTCGGCCGGAGCCGTCTTCACTCCCCGCGTGCTGAATTCGATAGGCTTGCTGGCCGTGTAGGTCGACTGGCTGTTATTGAAGAACCTGGCCGGCCCGCTGGCCGAGGAAGTCAACGAGGCCACGTGACCGTTCACCTCCAACGCCATCAGCAGCCGATTTGGATCGGGGATCAAGCGGACGCCAACGTCGGTCGAGGTGCGGCTGCGACCTTGAATCGGATTACCCAGCACCGTCTCGTTGATCCAAGAGTGTTCCGATGTGCGGATCGGCATCAGCCGGTTGATCAACTCCTCGCTAACCGCCACTCGCAAGTTGGCGTTTCGATAGTGGCCATCCACGAGGCGAGCCAACTGCTGGCGGTCGGCGTCACGCGAAAGTGCCAATGTCCGCCGGTCTTCGGCCAGGCGTCGGGCGTCGCTGGGGAGTCCGCTCTGTTCGAACCGCTCCACGTTGCGCAGCAGAGTTGGCCGATCGACCGGCTTGACCGTCCAGCGATAGAGCTCCTTGCCCAGCGAGGCCAGCGGTCCGCTGGCGATGAACCGCCGTTGGCCGGAATCCAGCTTCTTCCCGCTGAGGCGGTCGAGTATCCGCTTGGCCAGACGGCGCTGCTGCTCGTCGGCCGGCTCCGGCCGCTTCACCAACTGCCGCAAGGAATCCAGGAGCAGAAACTCGCGCCACGCGCGACCCTCGGGCGACTTGCCCGTGGCCGCCTCGACCTGGCCAAACGTTTGGGCTAGACGTTGCGGATCCGGTCGGTAGGAATCGGCTTCGGGCGACTTCGGCTTGTCGGCGGCGAGAGTTTGTTTCCAAATGTCGAGCCGGCGACGCAGTGCGTATCGAGCCCGAAGCCAACGGGCCGCCAACGGCCTTTCCCCCAGTTCTTCGGCCCCGGTTTCTACCTGGCCGGCCAGTTCCTCCAGCCGGTTTATTGCCGCGGTCGCTTGCTCGGGCTCGACCGAAGCTGCCGACTCCAACTCCCGGCGTACCCGTTGGACCCAGTCACCCGTCTCCTGCTCGGCGGCCAACTCGTCCAGATCGGCAAGCAGTCTCGTTGGCGGTTCCCAGGAATCGGCCGGGCTGGCGGCAATAATGCTGTTGCGAAGGCTATCGTTCGCCGAATCCTTGACCGGATGGCTCTTCGGCGACGGAGCACTTTCCACCGGCGCGGTTCGCTCTGAAGGCAGCGGAGCGATTATCGAGGGCATGCTTGCCAGTAGCGGGAACTTTTCTTCGACCGGCGCCAACACTTCGGAATGTGGCGCGACATCGCGCGGCGGCGCATGGAAAACGGGCGGCTCGGGATCCGGCAGGCGCGCCTCGGCGGGCGCCTCGGCGGGCGCCTCGGCAAACTCGGCCAAAATTGGAGAGAGCCCTGCCTCGACTGCCGGAGCCGGGGCGGCCAATTGGGGTTTCTCGACCTTCAGATCAGCCGGCTCGACCGCTGGACTAGGTCGCACGGGAGGCGCGAGAGCCAACTCGCCGCTGGTCACCCGTACGGCGTCCGACGCGCGGACCGCCTCCGCCGATGCCTGCTCCTTCGCTTCCTCAAGCACCTCGCCAAACGACTTGTTTCTGGCTAAACGTTGCCAGGGCCGCGGCGACATGGCGCTAAGAACGAACAGACAGGCAAGCATGCAAAGGAAGGGCCAGGTAGACTCCTTCTGCTGCCGCATCATCGACCTACTCCACCAGTGCTCTATGCCAAGGAAGCCCGACGGGCGATTCCCGCCGCTCCCCACTCCGCGCAACCCAAGTGCCAACAAAACCCTCCACGGGCAAAGCGGCACCTTCCATATCAGATAAGATCGGTTATTTGGGGCGAATGAATAAGTCGCTGATTTCCAAAACGAACGATTGGTTTTTTTGGTGGCAAGATCGCGATTCTACGGAATATGCGGAATATGTGGGATGTGTGGGATGGAGCGATTGCACGGCCGGCCATTTGGAAGTGACCATATTGGCGGGATACCATATCGATGGGACGTCGGGAAAAAAGATTCGGGCCGCAGGAACACGTTTGTAGCTGGATTCGCAAGAATTCAGCCCGTGAGCGTAAATT
>CAZDHN010000239.1:0-8896 GCA_964505115.1 uncultured Planctomycetaceae bacterium | reverse complement strand
TCTGCCGAGAGGTTGCCGGGGTGGCGGCCTTGGGCAACCTCTCGCCAGAGTATGGCCCCGAGTTGGCGCCGGAACGTTCACCCAACTCGGGGCCATACTCTGGCGAGAGGTTGCCGGGGTGGCGGCCTTGGGCATCTATTTCGTTCTGCTGCCGCTGGCCTTGAGCCGAACCGTTTTCCGCAATTTTCTTCGCCAGATGGGTTACGGTCGCTACACGCTAATGGTGCTGCTATTGCTGATGATGCTGATGCTGCCCTTGAAAATGATCCTCCGCTGGACACTGAACCTGAGTTACATCCTGAGCATTCCGGAATATTATTTGAACTTCTAAGGAGCCGCGGCGTCCTCGCCGCGAGTTATGATGCGCAACGTAAACCGCCCCGAGGACGGGGCGGCTCAAAGCCTCACGAAACTTGACCGTCTATTGCCATGCCCGCACGCGACGACACTTTCTTCAATATCAAGCGGCTGCACGTGCTGTTTGCCGTCTCGTCGATGGCGCTATTGGCCGTGACGATATGGATGCTGGCGGCCGACCATCAGCGACAGTGGAAAGTGTACCAGCGGACCTATCGCGATTCGGTCGAGCCCTGGCTGACCGAGGCACGGCTGCACGGCCGTCAGGACCTGCAGTACGCCGCGCGGGAGAAGGAACTGATCGAGGCCGTCGAGTTGTCGAAGATGTCGGTGCCTGATCGCAAGCTGATCGACGCTTTCGCCAAGCAACTCCAAGCCGATGCCAAGCGCCGCGACGTCGACTCGCCCAATTTCACCCCGGCCCAAGCCGCCTACGACGCCCTGGCCGTCAAGCCAAGTGCTCAAGCGCGACGCGCGTTGCTGGACGATCTGGCTCGAATCGCCAGCGACGCCCGATTGCGGCAGGACAAGGCCGAGCGCAAGCTGCGGTTCCGCCGCGCCGACTTCGACGAAGCCCGAAGCAGCTACGAAGCGGCGGTCGGCGAAGCTCAACCCCAACGGGCAATCGACAAGTTACAGGCCCGGGTCGACCGCATCAAGCAGGACATCGATTCCCTGACGTTGGAGTCCGAAGGGGCCTCGTCGCACGTTGCCGCGCTGACCAGCCTGCTCGAGCAGATTACCGAGCCCGAGCAGGCGGCCCAAAAGGCATTGGTCGAACATCGGGCGACCGAGAAGCAACTCCGCCTCAACCTCCGTCAGCAACAGCCCAGCCTGGCCAAGCGGCTTTTGAGTCTGCCGCTGATCGACGCTTTCGGCCGGCCGCTCTCGATCGAGCAGATTTGGCTGCCCGAGCTTACAATCAACTACAACTTCCGCCAAGTCGCTCGATTCGATCGTTGCATAACTTGCCACCAGGCGATCGGCAAGACACAGCCCGGCACGCCCTCGATCCCCGCCTGTCCAACCCAGGAGATGCTCACCCTGCGGATGCCCGTCGGTCCGGATGAAGACGACGAAGACGATGAGAAAGAGGACGACAACAAGACCGAGCCGGCGCTGACGACTGAACTCGGCCTGACGCTGGCCGCGCGTGGCATTCTGGATCGCAACGCGCCGACCGTCGAACTAGTGCTCCCCAACACGCCGGCCGCCATGGCAATGCTTCACGTTGGCGACGTGATCCTCAAGATCAACGGCCAACCGGTCGCCGATCGGACGGAAGCCGAGCGGCAACTGCTCGAAGCGGCGGCCAAGGAGCCGGCCGAATCGGATGACGAGTCGGACGACGAGGAAGAGTCGGGCCGTGCGATCGAGCTGGAGATACGGCGCGGCTTGCCACATCCCTACGGCGCGCATCCCCGGCTGGACCTGTTTGTCGGCACGCTCAGCCCGCACCCGATGGCCGAATTCGGCTGCACGATCTGTCACGACGGGCAGGGCAGCGCGACGAATTTCAAGTGGGCCTCGCACACGCCGAACGATCCGGCCGAGCGGGCCCGATGGCGGCGGCAGTACGGCTGGTTCGACAACCGGCACTGGGACTTTCCCATGCTGCCGGACCGGTTCGCCGAAAGCCGCTGCCTGAAATGCCATCACGAGGTGACCGATCTGGAGCCCAGTAAGCAGTTCCCCGATCCGCCCGCCCCGAAGCTGCTGGCCGGCTACCAACTGATTCGCCAGAACGGCTGTTTCGGCTGCCACGAGATCAAGGGCGTCGATCCGTCGGGCCGGCCGCTTGGACCGGATATGCGCCTGGAGCCGAACTACGCCGCCGCCGCCATGCGGCTCCTGGCCGAACCGAATTTGGACGACCCCCAGAAAAAGCTCGCCCGACAGGTCATCGGCGAACCCGAAACGCCCGGCCCCAGGCACGAGTTGATCGAATCGCTTCGAGCGAGTGGGCCGCCGTCGGGCGGTCGGGCATCGATGGTCGGCCTATTGGCGACCGAGCAACCGGTGCCGGGCACGATGCGCAAGCTGGGTCCAACGCTACGAGGTGTGTCGGCCAAGCTCGACCGAGCGTTCATCGAGAGTTGGCTTGGCAACCCGACCGACTTCCGCCCCGACACGCGAATGCCGCACTTCTTCGGGCTCGACGAGCATCTCGACGGCGACAGCCTGACCGACGCCCGGCGTTTCGAGGCGGTCGAGATCCGCGCTCTGACCAAATACCTGCTGACGGCCAGTCCGGCACACGATCCGGGCGAGCCGCACGCGGTCGAGGTGGAGCCATCGGCCGAGCGGGGCAAGCGGCTGTTTGCCACGCAAGGATGTCTGGCCTGTCACAAGCACCCCGACTTCCCGGCCGCCCAAGCTACACAAGGCCCCGACCTGTCCAACTTGGGCTCAAAGTTCACGGCCAAGCCGCACGCCCGATGGCCCATCTACTGGCTCCGCGACCCGGCCGCCTATTCGCCCAGAACGTTGATGCCCAATTCGCTCCTCGAACCGCTACCGTTACTGGTTGAGCAAGCAGAAGGAGCCCCGGAGAGCACCAAGCCGAAGATGACCAACCCGCCGCGCGACATCGCGGCCTACCTGCTCTCGGCCAAGGGCTGGAAGCCGAAGGGTAAGCCGCCGGAGCTGGTTGAATCGGACCTCGACGAGTTGGCCCTGCTGCACCTTCGGGCCGCCTACCCGCGCCAGCAGGCCGAAGAGTATCTGAAACAGGGTATTCCCGAGTCGATGGCCGATCAGGTGCAAGGCGACGCGGTCGAGTTGGTTGGCCCGATCACGCTCGAAAAAAAGCTCCGCTACGTGGGCCGCCGCACGATCCGCAAACGTGGCTGCTACGGTTGCCACGACGTGCCCGGCTTCGAAGACGGCCAGCCGATCGGCCCGGCGCTTAGCGACTGGGGTCGTAAGCAAGAGTCGCTGTTGGCGTTTGGGCAGGTTCATCGGTATCTTGCCAAAGCGGAAGGGAAGAAGGGGAGCAGGCAGAAGGAAGGGGAAAAGGGGAAAGAGGAAAAAGGGGGAGACGAAAACGAAGACAGAGCCGAGGGAGACAGTGGTTTCTTCACCGAGGCGCTGCTGGCACATCGGCGTGAGGGGTTCATCTGGCAGAAGCTTAGGGCGCCGCGGAGCTTCGACTACAAGATGGCCGCCAACAAGGCATACAACGAACAGCTTTTGATGGGTCGATTCACGTTTACCGACCGGCAGATCGAGGAGATCGCCACTTTCGTCCTGGGCCTGGTGGCCGAACCGCCGGCCGACAAGTACGTCTATCAGCCCGACCCGCGCCGCAAGGCAATTGCCGAAGGCCGCAAGGTTCTGGATAAATACGCTTGCGCTCAATGCCACACGCTGGAAATGGAGCGCTGGCGGTTCGAGTACGATCCGCGGTTGTTCGAGGATCCACCGGAAACCGACGACTACGAGTTTCTCGCGCCGCGCTTCACGCCCGAGCAGTTGGCCCTATCCCAATTGACCGACAACCGGGGGCTGGGTCACGCGGAGGTCGTGGGCATGCCGCGGCTGGACGCCGAGGGCCGGCTGATCGAGGACGAGGACGACGACGGCAACCCGCTCTATTTCTTCACGCTTTGGGAGCCGGCGGCGATCAACGGGCAGGTCTGGCGAGTGGGCGGCGCGGAGGTGATAATCTCCAAGCCGCAAATCACCGCCAGGCGACCTCCCTTGGGTGGCGATTTCGCCCGGCTGCTCTATCCAATCGCCTTGGCCGAGGCACGCGCGACCGGCTCGAGCGCTTCGGAATTGGAAGCCTGGGGTTGGGTGCCGCCGCCGCTTGCCAACGAAGGGTTGCTGGTTCAGCCCGCCTGGCTGCACGGCTACCTGCTGGACCCGTCGATCATCCGCCCGGCCGCCCTGTTGAAGATGCCCAAGTACACTTTGTCGTCGGACGAGGCGGGCAAGCTGGTCGATTACTTCGCGGCCGCCTCCGGCGCAGAATTCCCCTACAGCGCGACCGTCGGCGATCGGACCGCCGCCTTGCAGGCCGGAGAGCGAAAGCATCCGCACCGGCTCGACGACGCCATGCGCCTGGTAACCGACCAGAAGACCTACTGCGCCAAGTGCCACCTGATCGGCGATTTCTCGCCCGGCGGCGAAATCAAGACCATCCTGGCACCGAACCTCGACCGCGTCGCCCGCCGCTTGCGGCCGGAGTACGTTCGTCGCTGGCTGGCCAACCCGAAGGTTGTTCTGCCCTACACGGGCATGCCGGTAAATTTCCCGCCGACCGGCGATCCGTTGGGCCAGGACCTCTTCAAAGGCAGCAGCATCGAGCAGTTGGAAGCCGTCTCCGACCTGCTATTGAACTACGACCAATACATGAGCAGCCGGCGTTCGGTCCTCGATACGGTCAAAGGCCTGAAAATCCCGAAGCCGGCGACGAAGTAACTTGGCGGTAGCTGGATTCGCAAAAATTCAGCCGTGATGCAAAGAACCGAATTCTTGCGAATCCGGCTACGAAACCAGAAACACCCCGCCGGCTGGTGGTTTGGTGGCATTTTGGCGGTCGGCTCGATAGACTGGATATTGGCTATCCCACCTGAACGCGGCGATGGCCCGGAGCGTATCGCCGCCTTCCATCACGCACCTTCCAGGTCAACCAAGAGGTAGAACCCGATGAAGAACAAGGTTAATAGACGCCAATTTGTCGCCCACGCCACCACGGCCACCGCCGGGGTTGCGTTGGGCTTCCATGCTCCCACCATTGTTCGGGCGGCGACCGACAAGTGGGGCGATCTGGTGGGTCGGCTGAAATATGACGGCAAGCCGCCGGAGCGAAAGAAACTCAAGGTAGACAAAGACGTCGACTGCTGCGGCAAATTCGATATCCGCGACGAAACGCTGATGGCTGGCGAAGACGGCGGGCTGGCGAACGTTTACATTTACGTCCGCAGCCGCAAGTTCGACATCTGCCCCGAGCTGGCCGAGGCCGCCCCAAAGCAAGTCCTTCTGGACAACATCGACTGCATTTTCAAGCCCCACTGCATGTCGATCTGGTGCGACAAGCAGGAGTTCCACATTGTGAACTCCGATCCGGTGGCACAAAACGTGGCCTTTTCTCCGCTGGGCGACGTGCCGGCCAACATCGTGCTGCCACCCAAGCCGGACAAAGCGGCCGAAGCGACCTGGAAATTCCGCCGCAAGCAACGCATTCCCGTGCCGATCGCCTGCAATTATCACCCCTGGGAAAGCGCTTTCATTCTGCCGCTGGATCATCCGTACGTGGCCATTACCGCAGCGGACGGCAGCTTCCGGATACCCAAGTTGCCGGCCGGAGAACTTGAATTCCAGGTCTGGCAGGAACGGATCGGCTACATGGACACGCCCCAGTGGAAAAAGGGTCGCCTCGAGATGACAATCGAGCCGGGCAGCAACGACCTGGGTACGATCAGCTTGAAACCTTCGATGTTTGAAAAGAAATAGGACGGCCCGCGATATCGTGACGACTACCCGTCTTTCCGCCATAACAGAACTTCCGCCCGACGTGATCCGCCCGATCGCGAGGGCGGTTCTACTTTGCTGCCTGTTGACGCTCGTCGGCTGCGGCAGCGGCAGCGGCCGACCGGCCAAGTTTCCCTTGAACGCCGAAGGCCGCCGGCCGGGTGAAATAACCGAGGCCCAAACCCGGGCCGTCGAGGAAACGTTGGGCAAACTGCTGGGTACGCCCGACGAACCGCTGGTGTCGGACGACGCGGGACTCGACATCGAGCGTATTCGCCTGGCAACCGACGGCGGTCGAGGGCCGTTCCGCCGGCACTGCGTGAAGTGTCATGGGCTGTCGGGCGGCGGGGACGGACCGGCGGCCGTACTGCTGGACCCCTATCCCCGCAATTTCCGCAAGGGTCTGTTCAAGTACACGTCGACGGCCGGCGGGGCCAAACCAGTCGAGGCCGATTTGCGCCGCACGCTAATCGAGGGCGTGCCCGACACGGCAATGCCCAGTTTCACCCGACTGCCGAATGAACGGATCGACGCGCTGGTCGAGTACGTCAAATACCTTAGCATCCGTGGCGAGACGGAATTGTATCTACTCGCGTTGGTCGTCGACGAGGACGAATACCTGCCGGTCCACGAACTTGCCGCGTTGGCGTCGGACGAGGGCATCCGGCCGGCCGAGCAACTTTGGGCGGAAGCCCCGAGCATGGCCGTCGTCCCGCCGCCTCGGCCCCCGACCGACACGCCCGAGCTACTGGCCGCGTCGATCGAGAAGGGCCGCAAGCTTTACGCGGAGGATGATGCGCAGTGCGTCAAGTGCCACGGCCCCGACGGCAACGGGCAGGGCGAGGAGGAAGAGTTGTTCGACGACTGGAACAAACCCAAGAAGGGCGTTACTCCCCAACAGACGGCCGAACTGGCCGAGCGCTACACGCTACCCATACAACGGCTGCGGCCGAGGAATTTTCGCGAGGGGATTTTTCGCGGCGGCAGCCGGCCGATCGACCTCTACTGGCGGATCCACGTCGGCCTGAAGGGCACGCCCATGCCCGCCGCCGGTCCGGCGCCCGGAGTCCCCGGCCCGTACAAACCCGAAGACATCTGGCACGTCGTCAACTACGTCCGTTCGTTTACCAAGACTGAAAAGTAGGTTCCTGTTTAGCCGGCGGACTTGTCCGCCGTGTTGAAAAGCGGCATTTTCACGGAAACACGGCGGGCAAGCCCGCCGGCTAAACTTTTTTGGCAGTCGAACTGAAACCATGGCAAACAAAACATCCAAACGCGCCCGGCAAGCCACTCGCTGCCTGGCGATTGCCGTCGCACTGGGTATCTGCGTCCAGTTCGCGCTGGGAACCTTGTTGCACGGGCCTGCCTTCGACACGTCGCCCCGGACGTTCCAACTTCAGTTCCTGCTCCACCTAATCGCCGCCCTGTTAACGCTCGGTTGCGCGGCCTGCCTGTTCGTCGTCCGGCGACATTCTTCCCGCTGGCCGGCCGTATTGCTAGCGATGCTGCTGGTGCAGATTCTCTTCTGCGCGGCTGGCTGGATTGCCAACTACGGCCTGCCCGCCTGGTTCATCGAGAGCGTCCGCGCCGTGCCAATGACCGTCGTCGCCTCCGGGCCTCTTCAGATCTTCGCAAGGATAGCGACACTTGCGACTACATCTCTCGCCCTGGGCCTCTCCATCTGGCTGGCACTGCGGTCCGAGTCGGCCCAATGAAGCCGGGGCAGCACGCTTCCGCCAGTGTCCTCTTTACCTGCCCTTGCGTTCCCTGGTAGAATACTTGCATTGCTTCGTTGTCCATGGTGTTTTGCCGGATCCAGAGGAGCCTCGCATGGTTCTGCCTGAACTTGAGCAGGAAGTATACCGCCAGTTCGCTCTCGCCCCGCTTGAGGCCGCTGACGAGGCGCTCTATGTCGATCTCGATCCGGTGCGAGGGAAGATGGATGTCGTGCGGCGAATGGCCAAGAAGATTCAAATGGCCGGCGGTCAGTTCACTTGCCAAGTGCTGACCGGACACAAGGGGAGCGGCAAGTCGACAGAGCTCTTCCGGTTGAAGAAGCAGTTGGAGTCCGGGCCGAAGCCCTTCTTCGTCGTCTACATCGAGGCCGACGACGAGATCGACCGCAACGATGTCGATTTCCCCGACGTGCTCATCGCCATCGTTCGGCAAATGGCGGCTCAGTTGAAGGAAGCCGAGGACATCGATCTGAAACCCGGCTACTTCAAGCAACGGCTAGAAAAGTTCAGAAAGTACCTCGGCGCGGAAATCGACCTGGACGCGTTCACGTTGGACGCGGGCTTGCTCAAGCTTTCCGGCGCGATTAAGAGCAGCCCGGACGCTCGAACGGAGATCCGCAAGCTCCTCGAACCCGACACAAACAATTGGCTACTCGCGGCGAACGACGTGATCTCCCAGGCCGCGCTTGAGTTGAATAAGAAAGGCAAGCAAGGGCTCGTCATCCTGGTCGACGATCTCGACAAGATGGTGGTCCGCCAACATCAGGGGACCCGCTACACGACCGACGAGTACTTGTTCGTAAATCGCGCGGCCCAACTCACGGCGTTCCACTGCCACGTCGTCTACACGATGCCCTTGTCACTTGCCTATTCACACCAGGCGCAAGCCATTCGCGGCAACTACGGCGATCAGGTGCCCGTCGTGCCGATGACCAGAGTGACCGACCGCCCACCGGGTGCGAAACCCTACCAGCCCGGTATCGACGCCTTTGGGAAGATTATCGACCGGCGACTGAAGAAAGCCGGTGCCGAGGCGTCCGAGGTTTTTGCCGACGACGAGATTCGCACCGAGATTATTGCCCTTAGCGGCGGGCAGCCCACCGAACTGATGACGCTGGTGCGCGAGGCGATTATCGCCGACGGTCTGCCGATAGGTGAACGCTCGCTGGATCGGGCCAAGATAGAGGGCCGGCGCGAGTACGCCCGGCTGCTGCGAGACGAGCACTGGCCGATCATCCGGGCGGTACGCGAAAGCGGCAACTTCAGCCGGACCAAGAAGAACGACCTGCCGTCGCGCGAACTGCTCGACTGTCGGGCGATCCTCC
>CAZDHN010000238.1:0-8918 GCA_964505115.1 uncultured Planctomycetaceae bacterium | reverse complement strand
TTTAGCCAAAGCGACCTCTTGGTGTACCCTCAATTGTGATTTGCGGCACTAGTTGTCAAAAAGCCGCGATTGGCGGTCGCGCTGCCCGTAACTAATCCTAAGCAAGTCGGATGCCAAGCGTGCCCATAATGCGACCGCCTTGTCGCAATTGGTGGTAAACAATTCCCTTGGAATATCTTACAACGCTTTTTGATTTTCCGCCACTGGGAATCCTAAATGCCGCAAAACGTTTTGCACACCCCCGAATACTGCCATTGTGGCAGTCCCTCCACGGGGCCGGTTATGACGGTCGCACGATTGACGCCCGGTGCTGGGGACGGAAGGGCACCGCGGCACGCTCCTGCCGCAGTATGCCAACATCGGCTACCGCCTGGGTGGCCAGAAGCTCGATGTCGACCCAGCCACCGAAACCCTCACCAACAGCCCTGCCGACAACGCGCTACCCAAGCGCGAGTACCGCAAGCCCTGGGTGATTCCGGAGGAGGTTTAGGGGGCGGTTGAAAAGGACTGGTGCCGGAGATTTGGGTGCCACTGCCGGCTTGCCCAGCAGTGCCGGCGAGGAAGTGGCCCTTCGATGGGACAGGACCATTTGGGTGCCACTGCTGGCTTGCCCAGCAGTGTTGGGTGTGGCATCAACCCTCACGCGGATCGAAAAACTCACTCGGCAGACCATGCACGGTTGGTAGCAAGGGATCATCGGGTGGGTGTTCGGCCGTGTAGTGGTGGGCACTGGACCAACGCCAATCGACGGCCGATTCGCACAGGCCACGTCGTACCGGGTTCAAGTGCAGGTAGTCAATCGCCGCCAACACGGTCTTGGCTTCCGTCAAGTTGCGATCATAGCCAGGGCCTTCCTGCCAGAAACGAAATGTCTCGATTCCCGGACGTTGGCGAATCGTCAGCTTCTTCAACAACGGGCTTCCCTCGGTAATCAACAACTGCTTGATTCGATACGAGTACGGTCGCTTGATTGCCGAAAGCAACCGGTCGATGCCGGTTGAGTCAGGCGCGGGATACACAAGGAGATGGACGTGTTCGGGCATGAAGACGAAGGCCGCCAACCGATACCGTTGGCCGATCATGGCACGGTCGATGCTCTGGCTGAGCTTGCCCAACCAGACTTCGTTTGTCAGCAGTGCCGTTCGCTGGTAGCACGAGAAGGTTAGTTCGTGAAAGTCCCCCGGCTCGTTGTAGTGTCGGACTCGTTTACGGTGTTGTGGCTTCTGTCTCATGGAGTTGCATGATACCTCCACCGGCACTGCTGGGCAAGCCAGCAGTGGCACCCGTCATCAACCGGAAATTGGGGGGGCCGCTACCCGGGCGTGCAAGAACGCACTCGGCCGAGTAGACTGGAAGGATGTACAAACAACCCGGGAGATTGCTCCGATGAGATATCCGGCCTTTCGTGGAATCTGCGGCTTGCTGGCGGTTGCCGCCCTGGCGGGCGTGTCGGCCGGCGGCGAGCCGATCGTTAAGGGGTATGCGGACTACGACGCGTATCGACTGGAACTCGAGTCGATCGCCAAATCGAAGTACGCTTCGCTCCAGTCGCTCGGCACAACGCTGGGGCGGCGAAACGTCTATCTGTTGAAGTTGGGTACCGGCGAACTAGACGAGAAGCCGGGCGTGCTCGTATTAGGGAGCGTCGAACCGGCACACTTGCTGGGCAGCGAGTTGGCTACCCGCATGGCTCGGCGGCTGGTAGATCGGGCGAAGAGCGACAAGCCGGTCCAAGCGATGCTCGATCGGGTGACGTTCTACATCATCCCCCGCCCGGCACCCGACGCCTGCGAGGCCTTCTTCACACGACCCTACGTCGAGCGGAACACGAACGATCGTGTAACCGATGACGACAGCGACGGCCGCGCGAACGAGGACGGCCCGGACGACCTCAACGGCGACGGGCGGATAACGATGATGCGCGTGGAGGACTCGGCCGGCGGTTACATTCCGCACCCCGACGACGCCCGGCTGCTGATCCGGGCCGACCCCAAGCGTAACGAGCACGGCCGATACGCCGTGTATGTCGAGGGACGCGACAACGACCAGGACGAGCGTCGCGGCGAGGACCCGGCCGGCGGCGTGGCCTTCAACCGGAACTTCACGTTTGAGTATCCGTACTTCAAATCCGGCGCCGGCCCGCACCAGATATCGGAGATCGAGACCCGGGCGGTGGCCGACTTCGCCTTCTCGCGGCCGAACATCGCGCTGGTCTTCACCTTCACGCCGGAAGACAACCTAATGCGGCCCTGGAAGCCGAGCGACTCGGATAAGTCGAAGAAGATCAAGACGACCGTGCTGGCCGAGGACGCCGCGTACCTGGACGATCTGGCCAAGCAGTACCAGGAGATCCACGGCGGCAAGAGCCCGCCCGAATCGCCCAAGGGGCAAGGTTCGTTCAGCGACTGGGCCTATTTTCATTATGGCCGCTGGTCGTTGGCCTGTCGCGGCTGGTGGCCGCCCGAGGTCCCGGCGCCCAAGCCGAAGGACGATAAGGCGAAGAAGAAAGCCAAGGACAAGAAGCCGGCCGACAAGGTAAAGAAGGACGACGCGAAGAAGGACGACGAGTCGAAGCCGTCGGACAAGAAACGGGCGACAGCCGAACTGAACGCCTTGCGTTGGTTCGCCAAGGAGAAGATCGCCGGCTTCGTCGACTGGAAGCCGATCAAGCATCCCGATTTCCCCGACCGCAAGGTCGAGGTGGGCGGCTTCGTGCCGTTTTTGCGACTCAACCCGCCGGCCGACCGGTTGGACCCGCTGGCCGAGAAGCATCTGAAATTCCTGCAAATGGTCGCCGAGCGGCTGCCGCGACTGTCGATTAGTCGCACGAAGGCCGAACCGCTGAGCGACGGCGTGTGGCGAGTGACGGTCGTCGTCTCCAACGACGGCAAGCTACCCACCGCCGCGCGGATGGGCGACGAAAGCCGCCAGCTCAATTCGTTGCAGGTCGAACTAAAACTGCCCGAGGGCGTGTCGCTGGTGACCGGGCACGCGCGGGTTGGGCTCTCGACGCTGGCCGCTTGCGGCGGCGAGGCGGAACAGTCCTGGCTCGTGCTGGCAGCGGCGGCCAAACCGGCCAAGCTCGAAGTTCGGGCGTGGAGCCCGGCGGTTGGAACGGTTCAGAAGACGATCATCCTCCCCAAGCAGGCCGCAAAGGAGAAGACCCCGTGATTACTTTCAGTCACTTCCGCGGAAAGCGGCTCGGACTGCTGAGCATATGGGATTACGTGGAATTCATTATTATGCGAGTTTTGTTCCGTCGTTTCAGGCCCAACGGGCCGCGCTATCATAGCCCAGGACGAAGTCCTGGGTACGCGGCCTCATGGCACTGGAAGCCCCAACGGGGCGCGCTATGCGCCTTTGGGCCTTCGGGGCGGATATTTCGCGGCAGTCCCAGGGCTGCGCCCTGGGCTATGATAGCGCGGCCCTTTGGGCCTCCTCTCGCCTCGTGGAAACGGGCCAGAAGCCGGCATCGTTCCGGGGGGAGAATAGAGTGCCTTACGTCCAGGTTCTCCGCCCCTCACCCCCGGCCCCTCTCCCAAAGGGAGAGGGGAGACTTTGCGACACACACTTTCCGGCTGACTCTGGCGGCCGTAATACTCCTGGCCATGGCAACCGTCGGCGGCGCTGCCGAGCAGCCGAAGCCGTATCAGCCGATGGGCGCGCCGGCCGACCCCAAGGTGTCGGTCCGCTGGAACCGCTACTACGATTACGCCGAAGTGACCAAGCTGCTCAAATCGCTGGTGGCGGCCCATCCGAAACGGGCGAAGCTGAAAAGCCTGGGGCAATCTTTCGGCGGTCGCGAGATGTGGCTGTTGACCGTCACCAACTTCGACAACGGTGACGATCCAGCCAAGCCGGCATTCTGGATCGACGGTGCCATACACGCCAATGAAATCCAGGCCGTCGAGGTCAGCCTCTACACGGCCTGGTATCTGTTGGAGATGTACGGCCGCACGCCGTTCATCACCCAATTGGTCGACACCCGGGCGTTCTACATATTGCCCATGATGAGCCCTGACTCGCGCGACGCCCACATGCATCGGCCCAACAATGCGAATTCGCCACGCAGCGGTCAGCGGCCCGTCGACGACGACCGCGACGGGCTGGTCGATGAAGACGGGCCCGACGACCTGGACGGCGACGGCCACATCACCCAGATGCGCATTCGCGACCCCAACGGCCGTTGGAAACCGCATGCCAAGTATCCGCGACTGATGATCCGTGCCGAGGCCGACAAACGGGGTGGCTACCGCCTGCTGGGCGCCGAAGGGTTCGACAACGACGGCGACGGCCGGGTGAACGAGGACGGCGACGGCTTTTACGACCCCAACCGCGATTGGGCCTGGGATTGGCAGCCCCGCCACATCCAGCACGGAGCGCACCGCTACCCGTTCTCGATATTGGAGAACCGCATGGCGGCCGATTTTGTCATGGCGCATGCGAACATCGCCGGGTCGCAATCGTATCACAACTGTGGCGGCATGATACTGCGCGGGCCGGGCGCCAAGGACCAGCCCTACGAATCGGCCGACCTGCCCGTCTACGACGCCATCGGCAAGCGGGGCATAACGATGCTGCCCGGCTATCGCTACCTGGAATGCGGTGGCGGCTTGTACAAGGTACACGGCGGCGCGTTCGATTGGTTCTATCGCATGCGGGGCGTCTTCGCTTTCACCAATGAACTGTTCACGCCGTTTAATTACTTCCGCAAGTCGTCCGGCTCCTCCACGCGTGGCGAGGATCTGGAAACGTTCAACCAATACCTGCTCTTCGGCCAAGGCATGGTGGACTGGCACGAGGTCGACCATCCGCTTTACGGCAAGGTCGAGGTGGGTGGGCGGAAGAAGCAGTGGCAGCGTCAACCGCCATCCTTCCTGTTGGAGGAGGAATGTCACCGCAACATGGCCTTCACCTTGTATCACGCCGACCAAATGCCGCAAGTGGAAATCCAATCGGTCGAGGTGAAGCCGCTGGCCGCGGGACTTGTCGAGGTTACCGCCGCAGTGGCCAATCGCAAGCTGATCCCCACCCGATCGGCCGTCGACGTGAAAAACAAGATCACCCCGCCCGACCTGATTAGCATCAAAGGCAAGGGCGTAAAGGTCGTTGCCGGTCTCCAGGCCGACGATGTCTCGTTCAGCAAAGCCCGGGAACAGAAGTTCAATCCGCACGAAATCCGCGTGGAGCGGATTCCCGGCATGGGCGCGGTCTACGTCCGCTGGTTACTCAAAGGCAAAGGCCCGTATACCGTCGAAGTCCATTCCGTCAAAGGCGGCGGCGACCGTCACCAAACAAAACCGTAGCGCCAATGTTGCGTCTAGGAAGATCTTGTAAGGAAACCAAATGGCGTTATTGGGTATGCGGGACGTGAACCTGGGGTTCGGGGGGCCTTTGCTCCTGGATGGCGTGAACCTGCAAATCGACCAGGGCGAGCGAATCTGCCTGTTGGGACGCAACGGGGTTGGCAAGTCGACCTTGATGCGGCTGATCAACGGCGAACTCGAACCCGACCGGGGCGAAATCATCCGCCAGCAAGGGCTTTCCACCGCGCTGCTGCCGCAGGAAGTGCCCCGGGCGTTCGCCGAGTCGGTGTTCGACGAGGTCGTTCAAGGACTGGGGCCGGGCGGCGAACTGCTGGCCGAGTATCACGCGATTAGTCACGAGTTGGCCCGGGACGACAGCCGCGCGCTGCACGAGCGGCTCGATCGGGTTCACCGGGCAATTGATGCCGAGGGCGGCTGGCAGGCGCATCGGCAAGTGGAGGACGTTATCGCCCGGATGGAGTTGGACCCGGAGGTGGAGGTCAAAACGCTTTCGGCCGGCCGGAAGCGTCGCGTGCTGCTGGCCAAGGCGTTGGTCCGTCGGCCCGACATACTCCTGCTGGACGAGCCGACCAACCATCTCGACATCGAGGCGATCGACTGGCTGGAAGACTTTCTCTTGAAGCACGACGGCTCGCTGGTTTTCGTCACCCACGACCGCATGTTCCTGCGGAAGCTGTCTACCCGAATCCTGGAAATCGACCGCGGCCTGCTAACGAGTTGGTCCTGCGGCCACGCCAGCTACCTTGTTCGCAAGGAAGCGGCCCTGGAAGCCGAACAGACCCAGCAGGCGCTGTTCGACAAGAAGCTGGCCCAGGAGGAAGCCTGGATTCGGCAGGGTATCAAGGCGCGCCGCACGCGAAACGAGGGCCGTGTTCGGGCGCTGAAGAAGATGCGCGAGACCCGACGCGAGCGACGCGAACGGCCCGGCACGGTCAAGGCGCGGGTGCAGGACGCCGAGCGCTCCGGGCGGATGGTGATCCGGGCCGACAAGATGACCTTCGGCTACGGCGAGTCGACGTTGATCGATAACCTTTCGACGACCGTCATGCGCGGCGATCGGGTGGGGATCATCGGTCCCAACGGATCGGGCAAAACCACGCTGATCGGCCTGCTGTTGAAACAGTTGCAGCCGCGCGGCGGAAGCGTCCGGCACGGCACGCATCTGGAGGTGGCCTACTTCGATCAGTTGCACGCCCGGTTGGACGACGAGCAGACCGTTCAGCACAACGTCTCGCCCGGCACCGATACGCTGGAGATCGAGGGCCAGAGTCGCCACATTATCGGCTACCTGGGCGACTTCCTCTTTCCACCCGATCGGGCACGCAGCCTGGTGAAGTACCTTTCCGGCGGCGAGCGGAACCGGCTGCTGTTGGCACGGCTGTTCAGCAAGCCGTCGAACCTGTTGGTGATGGACGAGCCGACCAACGACCTGGATGTCGAGACGCTCGAACTGCTCGAAGAACTATTGCTGGACTACGCCGGCACGCTGCTTCTGGTCAGCCACGACCGCGAGTTCCTCAACAACGTGGTGACCAGCACGCTGGTGTTCGAGGGCGAAGCCCGGGTGAAGGAGTACGCCGGCGGCTACGACGACTGGCTGACCCAGCGCGGCTTGGAACCTGCCGAGCAGCCCGCGGCGAACCCCAAGCCAAAACCAAAGCCGGTTCGCACTCGCTCCGAATCCTCGCGCCGGCTCACTTACAAGGAACAACTCGAACTGAAGGCCCTGCCCGAGCGGATTGAGCAACTGGAGTCGCAACGTGACGAGTGGCACCAAACCATGGCCGACCCGGCCTTCTACCAACAGTCGGGCGAAGCCATCGCCGCGGCCACCGCCCGGTTCAACTCGCTGGAGTCCGAACTCCAAGACACCTACGCCCGCTGGGAAGAGTTGGAAGAGCGGGCCGGTTAACGGGCCGCGCCGGGTGCCACTGTTGCAGTGTGCCACTGGCTCCGCCAGTGCTGTGGCACCCACCCCATAACTTTATCGGTGACGGACTACTATTCAACCTTCAACAGCCGGCGGATCAGGCGAAGCTTGCCGGCCGTCTCGTTCCAGCGCGAAAGTTCCTGCTCGACCAGCACGTTGGAACCTGAACCATAACATCGCTCATATAAAGCCGCGACCGTTGGTCGCGCTGTGAGTTTTGGGAAACCGTGTGTCTTTCTGCCCCGCGCGCGACCAACGGTCGCGGCTTTATAGCCCCGTCACGCCTCCGCCGCCGCCCTGTAAGCCGCCACGATATTCTCCGCTGGGACGTTGTGTTGGATGTTGTGGACTTGGGTGAAGACGAAGCCGCCGCCGGTGGAGAAGATGTCGACGTTGCGTTTTACGGATTCGCTGATTTCGTCGGGTGTTGCCTTGTCCAAAACGCCTTGCGTGCTGATCCCGCCGCCCCAGAAGGCGATATCGCGGCCGAATTCGCGCTTCAGTCGGCTTGGCTCCATGCCCAGGGCGGAGATTTGCACCGGGTTGAGGCCGTCGACGCCCATCTCGATCAGGTCGGGAATGAAATCCGAGACGGCGCCGCAGGAATGCATGACCACCTTCTTGTCGTACCGCTTCACCAGGGCGATCAGTTCGGCCCAGTACGGTTTGATCAGCTTCCGGTAGCAGGCCGGCGAGACGAGCGGCCCTTTCTGCGTTCCCAAATCGTCGGTGAAGAAGATGACGTCGGTATGGTCGGCCATGGCGTCGAGAAAAGTTGTCGCCCGGTCGAGATAGACGGCGTGTAGCTTGTCCATGATGTGGCGGACGAGCGGCTCGTCGGTGAGCAGGTCGATCATGAACTGCTCGTAGCCGCGCATGATCTGCCCGGCCTGAAGGTAATGCATCCGCCAGGAGGCGACCACGGCCCGATCGGTCGAGGCGTGGAGCTTCTTCGCCCGGGCGGCGTACTCCTCGACCGATTCGTCCTGCACTGGCGACCAGTCCCAACGGTCGAAGACGGCGTCGTGCTCGTCTAACTGGTCGGGCGTTTGGATGTCGGAGAAGACGAAGGAGACCGGGTCGAAGTATAGCCCGGCGGCCGGCCGCTCGAGACGGATCACGCCGCCGACGTCGCGGATCACCGTCTTGCCGCTGTCCAGCGTTTCCGGCTGCCAGAGGTCGGGCACCTCGATGTCGAACCCCCAGCCGCTCTGCCAGGCGCGCCACTTTTTCGGGTAGAAGTAGAGCGGCGTGGCGTCGCCGCCGAGTTCATCCTGGATTTCAACGTCGCCCTCGGCGATCATCTGGATCAGGCAGGCCATCCGCATGGGACGCGGCTCGATACCCAGCAGCTTCCGCAGCCGGTCGTAGGCCACCACGTGGACGCTGCTGCAATCGGTTCCGGCGAAGTCGATCGGCAGCCGGTCCGGCTCGCGATGGTCGAGCACGGCCATGATTCGCTCACGTGGCGTCATGCCTGGTTCCTGGGGAAAGGATTGTGGATCGGTTCGGATTGTTAGCCCGGTCGCCTGCGACTGGCTGGGGGAATGACCAATGTCCAATGACCAAGGAAGCCCGAATGATCAAGTACCAATGATTTCAAGTGTATCCGGTTGAAGCGTAGCTGGGCCACGGGATCGCCAACATTAGGGTGCGTTTTC
>CAZDHN010000237.1:1034-8931 GCA_964505115.1 uncultured Planctomycetaceae bacterium | reverse complement strand
GCGAAGCCCGGTTCCCCGGCGGAACCCCCCTTGATCCGCGCATTGACTATGCAAATATCAATAGTAGCTGGATTCGCAAGAATTCAGCCGCGATGCGAAGAACCGAATTCTTGCGAATCCGGCTACGAGATCGGCATCCGCATGGACGGACCACGATATCCGATTTCCGTTTGTTGGGCAAGCAGCGTCGGGCCGGAGGCATTCTGGGGGGGGCGATTGAGATAATCGTGCATCGGGATAGAATAAGATATGATTAAGGTATCACCGACGTGATTGTCGCTCACGATATCATGCCGCGTTAAGCTTTCACTCCGACGGAACTCGAATGAGCGAACTGCGTGACGAATGCGGCGTGGCGGCCATTTATCACCTGCCAGGCGACCAGATCAGCCCGTTGTGTCCCGAACTGGGACGGGACCACATCTCCAGGCTGATGCCGCGAATGCTTCTGGACATCCAGAACCGGGGCCAACTGGCCGCCGGAATGACGACTTTCTCGCCCGGCCGAAACCAGATCATCGACACCCACAAAGAGGTGGGTACCGTCAGTGAGGTGTTCCGGCTGAATCACCGCGGGAAGTTCAATAACTTGATGGCCCAGTACACGGGCCGCGCGGCAATTGGGCACGTGCGTTACGCCACCTGTGGCCGGGACGACCGCAGCTACGCACAACCCTTCGAGCGACACCACATCCGAAAACACAAATGGTTCAGCTTCGGCTTCAACGGCCAGTTGGCCAACTATGCCGAACTGAAATCGCTGCTGCTAGCCGACGACGACAATCACCTCGCGCGCGATACCGATACCGAAATCATGATGCATGCCATCTGCAAAGCCTTGGCGCATCGTAAGGCTGCCATCCCGATAGAGATGTGTCGGGAAATCGCCGCCCAGTTCGACGGAGCTTACAGCCTGGTCTACATAGACGCCCTGGGAAATATGCTGGTCGCCCGAGACCCGTTGGGAATCAAGCCGCTGGCTTACGCAATCGAAGGCCCGCTATTCGCCGCCGCCAGCGAGAGCGTGGCCCTGCTGAATCTGGGCTTCGCGCCGGATAACATCAAATCGCTTCCGCCGGGTCGGGCAATATCGATAACCGGCGGGCGGTTGACAATCGAGCAGTTCGCGCCCAGCGAGCGGCGGGCGCATTGCTTCTTCGAATGGGTCTACTTTTCCAACGTGGCCAGCACGCTGGACGGCCGAAGCGTTTATCTTGCTCGAAAGACGCTGGGTGAAGAACTGGCCCGGCTGGAAACGATCCGCATCGACGACGACACGGTCGTGGTGCCCGTGCCGGATACCAGCAAGGCGGCCGCCGACGCCATGGCCTACAAGCTCAAAGTGCCCAGCGTGGAAGGCCTGATCCGCAACCGCTACAGCGGCCGAACGTTCATCGAGGGTGGCAACTACCGTCTACGAAAGGCACAGACCAAGTTCACGCCCTTGCGCGAAGTGCTCGAAGGGAAGCGGGTGCTGTTGGTCGAGGATTCGATCGTCCGTTCCACGACAATGAGCGTGCTAATCGATCGGATTCGCACGCTGGGCTCGCCCAAGGAGATTCACGTTCGGGTGGCCTGTCCGCCGATAATCGCGCCCTGCTTCTACGGCATCGACATGTCGACGGTTGCCGAACTGTTCGCTCCGCGGTTCCTACGCGGCGGACCTTTAACCGAAGCGGTGCAGGCCGAAATGGCCGAAAAGCTCGGCGCCGACTCGCTCCGCTACTTACCGGTGGAATCGATTGCCCGGGGAATCGGACTGCCTCCCGACCAACTCTGCCGCGCGTGCATTACCGGCGAGTATCCCACGCCTTGCGGCCAGCAGTTGGCCGCCCAATCGCTGGAAAACCTCCGCAACTGCGTCGACGGCCGAACCTACGAGGCGGTTGCCGACTGCCAGTAGGCCCTGGGCCCTCAGGCCAGCGAGTCGAGTCCCAGGGCGTCGGGCGCGGATTGGATCAGGGCGAACTTCTCGATCCAGGTGAAGCGTTCTCGCGTCGTGTCGAGCGAGGATTGTCTGTTGGACTTCGCGGCCGCCATCGGGTCGAGTGAGGCAAACTCCCGCTCCATTGTCCCCAGTATCCCGCCATAAAACTCGACCAGGTCGATCGAATCGTCCGACTCGATGTCCGCCCGCTCAAGATCGAGCCGCACCTTGGCCAGTTGGCGAAACTCCTGATCCGACAGCAGGCCGGCCCGGCCTAGACGGTCGATCATCTCGGAGAATTCCTCGGGCGTGATATCGGTGACGTCGTAGTCGGCGAGGATTTTGGCGGCGGCCGAGTTGCCGTCGGCCGACGCGCCGGTCTGGATCGCCGTGACGCCCCTCGCGTCATCTTGTGGCGACTCGACCGGCTCGGCCCGTTTACCCAACATTAGCGCGTCGGGCAACCCCGAGAGAATACTGTTGACTTGCATGCATTAGACTCCGTTGGCTGGTGGCATGTCTGATACAAAGCCGCGACCGTTGGTCGCGCAGAGAGTTTCGAGACATCACGTGCCCTTGGTTCCGTGGGCGACCGACGGTCGCGGCTTTATGGGTGTCGCATCGCCGTGAATAGGCGCCTGAAGCGGCAGTTGGAGTCTTTAGCAAACGGCGGGCCGAACTGACCGGTGGTGTGGGACTAAGGGGCCGTGTGCGGCGCAACCGGTTGTGCGGCAAGCTGTTACGTCTTTGCGACGTTGAACGGCCGGGATAGATGGAGACTATTCAATCCGGCGGCAACAGGCGGATTCTGCCGCACGGCGGACGCGAAATCGGCCGATTCGCCGGAACGTTCAACCGGCCGGCTTGCGGAACTCGGCCCTGTAAACCGGCTTGTCGTGCTGGCGCATGCGACGCTCGAAGTGGGTGCGGTAGTCCATGTCGTGCTCGGGATCCGGCTCCGACACTTCCAGCGGCCCTTCCAGTTTCCCCTGATCCGCCAGCAGTTCCAGCGAAGCGCGGAAGTACTCTTCCACGTCGGTCCAGAAGTGCAGCAAACCGCCGGACAAAAGAGTCCGCTCGACGTCGTCCAGGAACGAACGACGCATCAGCCGGCGTTTCTCGTGGCGTTTCTTCCACCAAGGATCGGGGAAATAGACGTGCACGGCGGCGAGGCTGTTGTCGGGCAGTAACTCGTGGAAAACTCGAATCGCGTCGGCAGCCGCCACCGTGGCGTTATTGATCCGGCGTTTCGCCAAGCCGGCCGCCGCAAATCGGGCATACTTGCGGGCCATTTCGATGCCCAGAAAATTGGTTTCGGGCCGCTCGGGAACCACGGTTCGCAAGAAGAGGCCCTTGCCCGAGCCAACCTCAACCTCCAGCGGTGCGACCCGACCGAACAACTCCTCGCTACTGAACGGTTGGGGCAGTTGCTCGAAGGTCAGGAGGTAACGCGACAGATCGAGCAGGGGATCGATCGGTCGCAGCGAACGACGACCCATCAGGACTGCTCACCATTGAGCATGTTCAGCGGCAAGGCGACGCCCTTGAGAACACCCTCGCAAACCGGGGTCTCTTTAACGAAGCACTGGAACTCGCAGGTGAGAATGACGCGGCGAACCTTGAGCAGGTGGGCGACAACCACGAATCGGTCGCCGGGCCGGACCATCCCGCGGAAGCGAACGTCTTGCAGGCCGCCAAAGCCGACCAGCGCCGCTTCCATGAGCTTAAATCGCCGGGTGTAGTAGCTGGCCAACTGAGCGGCCGCCTCGCACATCAGCACGCCGGGCATTAGCGGCAGACCGGGCATATGTCCCCGCGCCCAGAACTCGTCCGGAGCGAGGTCCTTGTAGCCAACGCAAATCTTCCTTTGGTTGTCTTCGAAACAGATAGCCGTAAGCTGCTCCATCTCGTACCGCTGAGGATTAAAGCCGCGGATTACTTCGATGTCGGAAACCACGTTATCCGTATCGTATTCGGAAAACTCCAGAATGAGTTTCTTCTTTGTCACGCCTACAACTCCTTAGCGATGAAACGATACTTGCTTCAATACGGAAAGTCAGGTGCGGATCGCCTTGCTCTTTGACTTTCGCGCCTTCGCGTTTGCGGGACGCTTGCCGTGATTGGCCTTCTTGACTTTGCGGCCGGGTTTAGACATTTTGGTTTGACTCCCTCGGGGTTCGACTTGCGCTTTCACCCGACAGGCACTTCGCCCCAAGCAAAATCGCCTGGCGCAAACGGTCGGACTCGAGCATTCTCATGTTCTGCGCTAGTAAATGCCAAGTTCATTAGTCTACTATTTTAGGGCTATCGTGTGAAGGCCCTTGGTTAGTGCCCCCCATGCTGGTGGTTAGTCCAGGCGGCTGCGGGTTACATCGGGCGTGGCGCGACGGCCCGTGCCCGGGTGCAGAGCCGGATCGCGACGGTGGTATGCCTTGCGCGATCGGATTGGGACCACCTCGTGGTTTTGCTCGTCGGATTCCAGTTCCGGCCGCTTCCGTGTCAGCCAGATCAGCAGTGCCGGGAGCATCACAAGCGAACTGAACAGGCAGCAACTCACGCCAATGGTCAGCACGCGCCCGAGGCTCTGCAAGCCACGGTGACTGGCGATCATCAGGCTGCCGAAGCCGACCATCGTGGTCAGCGAGGTAATCAACACGGCGCTGGCCGTCGAAGGGCTCATGCGGTAGGGACCGCGGCAGCGGCGGAAATCGTGGACGACGTGTACGCCGTCGTCAATTCCGATACCCAGGATCAGCGGCAGGACGATCGTGTTGGCCGGGTTGAGCGGGATGTTCAACAGCCCCAACAGACCGAACAATTGCAGCATTCCCAATCCCAGCGGCAGCATGGCCAACAGGGCAAAACGCACGCTGCGGAAATCCAGGTAGAGAACCCCGAGTATTGCGGCCAGGGCATACCAGGCGGCCTGCTCGTAGCTGCGCTTCATCTGCCGCGACGCCTCGTACGTCTGCAACGGGTTGCCGGTCGCACGCGGGTCGACGCTACGAACGTCGCTGACGAACTGCTTCATGGCGTCCATGTCCCAGATGTCGGCCTTGCTGTAGATCTTCAGCAGGTGGCGACCGCCTTGGCTGACAAACCGCGTCACCAGGCTTTCCGGTAGGTCGGTCAGTTGCGGAGGCTCCGGGTTGGCCATCGCCCGCAAGGTGTGAAGCCGGCTCAACAGATCACCGGCCATGCGTTGTTGGTAATCGGAAAGCCGCTCGTAACATTCGGCCAGCGGCATTCGTCGCAAGGCGTTGCGGACCTGCTCCAACTGCCGTCCGGTCCGGGCGGCCCGGGCGCTGCCGCTGAGCATGTTTTGTGCACGGCGGAGCACGAGTCCCAAATCGGCCGGCGGATCGACGGGGATTTTCGGCGGTCGCTCGGGCAGATTGGCCAGCCGGTTCTCGATTCGCTCGATAATCGGCCGTTTCCGCTGATGATCGACCGGCAACAGCGAGGCGATTTCCTGAACGCGTTGGACCGAGTCGAGTTGCAGGAATCGGTCCCGGCGGGCGAGCAGTTCTTCGCGGTTCTCGGCAATCGACAGCGCGAACCACACGCTCTGATCGCTTTCGGTAATCAGTTTTCGCTCTAAATCCACGCTCTCCAGGCCGTCCGGCTGCAGGTTCAGCAAGTTATGGTCGTACCAAAGTCGCTGCAGCCCAAAGGAAACCAGCACCGTAATCGCCACGGTAGCGGCCAGGAGGAGCATCGGCCGGGAGAACATCGGCTTCAGCCAGCCGTGAATATCCAAGGGGGCGGGCATGATAGCGCCCGGCCGACCGTTGTCGCTAAGGTGAACCATCGCCGGCAGCACGACGATTGCCGCCAGGCAGCAGAGCAGTATCCCTCCCCCGGCAATTAACCCCAACTCGGCTATTCCGGTGAATTCCGTGAACCCGGCCATAAAGAAGGCGATGGCCGTGGTGATCGCCCCCGTGAAAATGCCCGGCCCGACGCTTGATGACGTTTGCACCAACGCTTGATCGCTACGGCAGGGTGTTGCGTCGCGAATTTGCAGATATCGGGCGACGTAGTGGATGCCGAAATCGATCCCCAGTCCGATCAGTATCACGCAGAAGGAAATGCTGAGGATGTTCAGGTGCCCGATCGACAGCGTGATATACCCGAACGACCAGGCCATGGCCAGCAGCAAGCAGGCAACGGTCATCAGCGGATGGCGCAGGCCGCCGAACCCGGCGACGAACAGGCAGGCTACGCCCAGCAGCGAGAGCAGGCTGGCCCTGAGCATGGCCGACTTGCTGGCGCGCATCTCGTCGTTTTCCATCACTGGCAAGCCGGTCAGGCCGATTTTGGCCTCGGGGTATCTTATTTGCGTTTGTGAGATCAGTCGGCGCAGGGCGTCGATGGCCTCGGTATTGTGGTCGAAGCTGCCCTTGTCGCCGGCCAATCGTAACAGGACAACGCCTAGTCGTCCCTCGTTGGTGAGCAGGTACTCCGAGTCGACTTCGCTGAGCGTGGCCACAAGGTGCGGCATTTCCGGCCAGGGCGATTGATAACCGGTGCGGCGGCTCAAAGTACTCAGCAAGCTATCGGCCAGCCGGTCGATCTCGTCGTGACTGCCGGTCCAGGCGGTTGCCGGGTAGCGCGGCACGTCGCGTTCCAGGCGCAAGGCCATCGAGCCTGCCATGTTGCCCAAATTCAGTCGGGCCCAGTCGCCTTCAATGATCGGCTCGACCTTGTCGAGGAATTTTTCGATGTTACCCAAATCGGCGGGCGACAGGTAGTGGAGCCCCTTCGAGCGTATCTTCGAGAGGTCGACCTCGTGCAACACGGCATGGAACAGCCGTTCCTCGCGCACCAAGGCGGCGGAGATTTCCTTGAGCACGGGCACCACTTGCTGGCGATTGGCGCCCTCGACAACGACTACGGCGTCGTCCTCCTCGCCGAACTCGTTGATGTATTCGATCCAGAGGCGGTTGTAGCTGCTTTCCGGATTCAATAAGTCCAGCCGACTGGTGCGAAAACCGAGCCGGCTGCTCGTGGCCGCCAGAGCAATAATCGCCCCAAGCACCGCCAGCACCAACACGGGCACGGGAAAACGCAACACCAACCGCGTGAGCAGCGCAAGCGGCTGGGCCAGAAGCGACGGTTCGGCCTGCGGCATCCCTTCCGCGGACTTGGGCATGTGGTCGTTCCACGATGAGCGTCAAAGTGGGGCTTGTGAGCCGAAGATTGTAACCACCGATCCCAAGCCCGGCAAGACTGATTCGGCCGCGATCAGGCAACACAAATTTCGTTCAGACAAGCAGTTACGCACAATACCCAGGGCGGCAGGGCCGCCGACCAAACCGGTGCTACCGCACCCTATCGTACCGATCATGCGGGTATTGCGGCTTCGGTGTCCCTGCGAATAGCAACTCGGAGTGAGGGTTGATTTGCTCGCCCTCGCAAGTCGTGGTTTTTTGATTGCGAAAAGCGCCTAGCTTGACTATACTCGCCATATTAACACCGCTGTTATTTGCGGGCCCCGCCGGGGAGAAGTCGGAAGGGGTTGGGGGAAACGTACTTGGGAACCGAGTTGGCTGGGACAGACATATGATCAGTCGCATGGATGGCGTTCAATGGCCCAAGAAGCACGACCTGTTCGGCGTGGGCGTGAGCGCTACCGACTACGACGAGGCGGTTGAGACGATCGTCGAGGCGGCCAGTCGCCGCACGCCGGCAGTGGTCTCGCTGCACGCGGTCCATGCCGTGGTTACGGCCAGTGGCGACCGCCGACTGAAGGACAAAGTCAACGCCTTCGAAATGGTAGCGCCCGACGGACAACCCGTCCGCTGGGCATTGAATCTGCTCCACCGCACTGGGCTTCGCGATCGCGTGTACGGTCCCGAGCTTACCTTGCGGCTCTGTCGCGGCGCGGCCGAGGCCGGGCTGCCCATCTACTTGTACGGCGGTTCGGAAGAGGTCGTCCAGCGGCTTCAAGAGAACCTGGTCGAGATG
>CAZDHN010000237.1:0-1024 GCA_964505115.1 uncultured Planctomycetaceae bacterium | reverse complement strand
CGGCGCCGAATCCCCCCCGTTTCGAGCATACGAGCCGGAGGAGGACGAGGAGGCCGTCGCGCGGATCAACCAAAGCGGGGCCGGCATCGTCTTCATCGGCCTGGGGTGCCCCAAGCAGGATCACTTCGCCCACGACCATCGCGACCGGATCGAAGGCGTGCAGGTCTGTGTGGGGGCGGCGTTCGATTTTCACTCGGGCAACAAAAATATCGCGCCCGACTGGATGCAACGACACGGGCTGGAGTGGCTTTATCGTCTCGTGCGGGAACCCCGCCGGCTGTGGCGACGGTACCTGATAACCAACAGTATCTTCCTGGCCAAGCTGGCGGCTGCCGTTGTGAACCGCAAGCCCATGAAGCAACGCTAGACACCTGAATTCCACACTGTACTTAACAACAACACACAGACAGACATTTAAGTTCTGACGGGAGATTGCGAGATGCAAGACGACTTGATTGTGGTGGCCGGCGGTGGGGGTTTCATTGGCGGGCACATGGTTGCCGATTATCTGCGGCGCGGCTATACGAACGTCCGCTCCGTCGACATCAAGCCCATCAGCGAGTGGCAGCAGGTGTTCGAAGAGGCCGACAACGTCGTGGCCGATCTGAAGGAGCGCGAGGAGTGCATCCGCGCCTGCCGCGGCGCCCGCGAAGTGTACACGCTCGCCTGCGACATGGGCGGGATGGGGTTCATCGAGAATAACAAGGCGCTCTGCATGCTCTCGGTGCTGATCAACACGCACATGCTGATGGCGGCCGCCGAGGCCGGGGTCGAGCGCTACTTCTACTCCAGTTCGGCCTGCGTCTACAACGCCGATAAGCAGGTCAACGAGGACGTGATTCCGCTGCGAGAGGCCGACGCATATCCGGGCATGCCCGAGGACGGCTACGGCTGGGAGAAGCTCTTTTCCGAGCGGATGTGTCGCCACTTCAGCGAGGATTTCGGCCTGACCACGCGGGTCGCCCGATTCCACAACGTCTACGGTCCCGAGGGCACCTGGGACGGTGGCCGCGAAAAGGCGCCG
>CAZDHN010000236.1:0-8940 GCA_964505115.1 uncultured Planctomycetaceae bacterium | reverse complement strand
GCGTAAGCGAGGGACGCTCAACGGCTTCTCTCGCATTGGCTTGGCATTTGCCACGACAGACTGTCGCATTGTACGTGTGACGAGTAGCGGACCTAACTCGTTTGGTAGCCCTCGCTTACGCTTCGGGTTACAATCAAGTGATGAATAATCCCGGTTAGATGTGGGCAGCGACCCCACGGTCGGGGTCGAGTTCGGCGACTGCACCATATGCGGCCCGCTATTCCGCCGGGCCGATAGCGGTAAACATGGAGAAGGAAGGAGTTGTATCGTGCCGAAGTCCGTACTGGAGGCGATTAAGGAAGGCATTTGGGACTTCGAACCGCCGGAGGTCGACTACGGCCTGTTCGATGCGACCCCGGCAATGCCCGGCACTCGAGATAAACTCGACGCGATGGCCGATCGGGTGCGAGACGGCCTGCCACTGTGGCATCCCAAGGATCGCGACGACGTGGAAGACCCGTCGCCGATCAATAAGCCTCGATAGTGTCTTGTGGCATTTGATTCCAGCAGTTGGGTGGCCATCCGTCGAGCTAACGAGTCGGCGGCGGTTCAGCGTATTGCCGGGAAATCACCCGATATACGCCGCGCCAACCAGCGGCACTGCACGGCCAGTATGAATTGGGCCATCTGCTTGCGGCGCTCGGGCTCGGCCCGCTGCTTCCACTGTTCCGTCTTGCGCGACAGAACCGTCAGAAGCCCCGAGGACGCCTGCTTCGGCTTCCCGTCGGCGGCCGAGTCGGCGCGAAGCGACTCGATGTTGCTCCAGACGCCAATTGTAGTTAGAAGCCGGTCGACATAGGCTGGACGCTCGGCCGGCGGCAGGGCGTAATAGGCGTCCACCTTGTCGTCGAACCACGGTTCCAGCAGCACCAGAACGTTCCGCCAGAGTCGCTCTCGCTGCGCCGAGTCCAATTGACCGGCGGTGGCTTCCCAGTCGATATCCTGGCTGAATTCCTCTTCCAGCCGGGAAGCCAACGTCCGCTGAGTGTTGATCGACTCGTTGCACAGATCGCGTGTAACCAACCAGCGGATCAAGCCCTCTCGGTCGGCCGACGCTGGGTCGGGCAGTCGGTAACAGTAGATTTGCACCGCGGCCGTCACCGTCACGCCCAACGCGGCGGCCAAGGTCAGGGCCATCAGTATCAAGACGACTCGATGTTTTCGCACGCGGCCTCCTATTGTGACACCATGGCACCGCCCCTTACTAACCTGCCAATTACCCCATATTACCATGCAATGCCCTGTAAGGGCACCGCTCAAATATCCAGCACCCTGCCGGGGGGGTAACATGCCGAGTAGCAACCGGGAATGATACAGCAATCGAACCGATCACCGCAAGCTGTTCGTTTCGAGGGTGCCGATATTGCTCAAACCTCCCGGGGGAAAGGAAGAGGGGAAGGGGGGAAGGGGAAAGAAGGGAAAGCGGCGGAGTTAATCGCTCCGGACGTTGAGATGGCTTAATTGTCTTCCCTAATTCTTTCAGGAACTCGCAACCTCCACCCCAACGTTTTCCCCTTTTTCCTTTTTTCCCTTTCTCCTCTTCCTTCACCGTCAGCGCATAGCGCAATTCACGTCTCCCCACGTCGCATTCGGATTGACGGAACGGCCGGGAAATGTCACCTTATGCTACTGACCTCAAACGTCGCCCGCCGCGAGGAGTTTTTCATGCACTTGGCTTCCCTGGTTCTCAGCACGCTTCTGTTTGGTCAGATGGTGGATAAGGCGCCGCTCTGGTCGGCGGCCGGCGAATCGCCGAAACCGGCATCCGAAGCCGTTCTGCCCACCCCGTCACCCCCGATCACCCGACCCCAATTGCCAACCGTCGCCCCAAAGCGGCCGGCCGAACCGGCCCCGCCGCTGAAGTCGATCGCTCCGACCGAATCTATCCCGCCGGCCGGGGCATTGCGACCGACCGAGCCGATTCCAGCAGGCGAGGTGCTTGCAGCCGACGAAGGCTCCTTGGTGCCTGTCCGGTCCGATCCGCAAAGTATCGCTCCGGCGAGCACGATAGCCGACCTGTTCACGCTGCCCGAGGGGAGCAAGCTAACCGGCCAAGGGCTGTCGCTGGTCGACGCCCTGACTAACGGGCGAACTCTCGACAATCAGCTTGAGGTAACGCACGCCTATTGGTACTTGGCGGCGGCGGTAGCCCAATATCACGCCCTTTTCAATCAGGTCGAACAACTCGGCGGATTTGAAGCCCGACCGGCTGATAGTGCGATTTTGCGAACCGTTCGCTCGTCGGCCGCCGCATCGCTGAAGGAAGCCGAGTTGGCGGTAATTGCCGCGCAACACGAGCTGGCCGAATTGGCCCTGCTGCCGGCCGGAGACCCCTTGCCGCTGCCCACCGATCAGCCGCACGTCGGGCCGTATCGTACGCAGTTCGACGAATTATTCTCGACGCGTTCGGCTCCCGGCCGGGTCAGGCTGATCAGCCGCACGTTGCCGTTGCGTCGTCGGGCGATCGACTCGCGTGCCGCCGCGGTCGAAGCTGCCTCCGAAGCGCTAACGGCGGTGCAAGAGGCCTATCGGAGTAGCCGAGTAGATCTGGACGTAGTCCTTTCCTGCATGGCACAGGCCGCCCGACAGCGCAGGAACCTGATCGACTCGGTCTGCTACTACAACCACGACATCGTCGACTACGCCGTGGCCGTGGTCGGCAAGCCGACCAGCGGCTCGGCCCTGGTGGCCATGTTAATCAAGCCGAAGGGCGAGACGTCCAGCGGGGTCACGCCCAAGCGGAGTTCGACGCTGGGTTCGCCCGCGCTCGATCAATTGCGGCCGATCCCGCCGTCGCTGCAAAAAGAAGACGTGCCCACGATGGCTCCACCGCGCTTGGATCGGCAGCCGGAGCCACCCAGTTCACTACCACTGAAGGCACCGCCGCTCAACTTGCCGACCCCGCCAAAGTCGGCCCCGTTGGACTTAACACCGCCCGACTCACCTCTGCCCACCATGCCGTCGGCGCCAGGCGCGAGGACAACGAACAAGCCGGCCTTTGGCGATCGGAGCGCGACCGCGCCGTCTGTTAACAGTATCTACCCGGCGCTGGTCGGGGCCACGCCCGCCTCGCAAGCGAAGCACCTGACCATGACCCTGCATTGGGATCGTAGTCTGCCAGACGAGCCGGGCGAGTCGATCGAGTTGGCCGATTGCCTCTCGGCACCATTGGCCGACGACCGACTGGCGGTGATCGGCGCGTTCTGGATCGTCAGGCAACGGGCGGCGGAGTATCAGGTGTTTTCGCAACAGGCCGAGTTGCTCGAAGCCCTGGCGCCTTTTGTGCGGCAAGCCGGTTCGGCAACGGCCTATCGGCTCCGGGCAGCCGGTTCGGCGGCCGAGGCCGACCTGTTCGAATCGCACGTCGATCTGCTCCGGTCGCAGTTCGATCTTACGCGGCGGGCGAATCGGCCGTTGGATTCAGCCTGGCTTATGCCGGCCACCGTTCCCCACTCGGG
The DNA here is from genome assembly GCA_964505115.1 of uncultured Planctomycetaceae bacterium. Lineage (GTDB taxonomy): Bacteria > Planctomycetota > Planctomycetia > Pirellulales > Thermoguttaceae > CAZDHN01. Next base: position 5,482 of record CAZDHN010000236.1, on the reverse strand, counting down.
CAGATACCTGCCGCGGCTGGAAGCCCTGCCCGACGAGTTGACCCAATCGTGGTCGATGCGTCGCCTGGCCACGGCCATCCCCTTGCTGGCCGACAGCGTACAGAACCACGCTGCGGCGGCCGTCGAGGCCGACACTGCCAGGGCATCCGGGCTGGACGGCCTCCAGGCCGGCAGCCAACCGATCGACCGGTCGCTCGATTGCATCGAACGTCAGACGGAAGAGACGCTGGCCTTTCTGCGCGCCCTGACCAACTACAACCGCACGATAGCCCAATACGCCCTGGCCGTTCTCCCGCCCAACGTAGCCAGCGAGAAGCTGGTGGAGACGCTGATAGTCGTTCAGTAATCCCACGTTCAGTAAGCCTGTTGGACGGACACTTTCCCGATGAGCCTCGATCTGATTGTAACCCCGTCCGGCCGCGTTAGCCTGGTTGAAGTGGCGGAGCCGGGCAACGATCTTCCCGCCTTCACTTTGGGCGAGGCTCCGACCGAGCGGCCCGATGGTCTGGCCAAGACGTTTGCGGCGGGTCAGTCGCAAGGTCTGTTTGCCTTGGCGACGGAGAATCGCCAGGGTCCGATGTCGCCCTCGCTCTCCTATTGGCGCGATTTCGCCGATTCGTACCTGAAAGAGCTCTGCCACACTCCGCCGGACGCCGGGGCCGAAATCGACCCGATTCCGTCGCCCGATTCGCCCCAACTCGAAGCAATGCTCCTAGCCCTGCCACCCATGCAGGGCGCTGAGTACTTGACCGGTCGGGTTCTGGAAGAGATTTGGCGGGAACTCGACGGCTGGGTGCGTGCCGAAGCCTCATCGTTCAAGGAAGGGCTGGCCGGTTTCTTGAAGCGGCGGGCGTCGTTGTGGCATCAAGTTGGCCGGGTATGCTTCCACTTGGCCGAGAACCGACACGATTCGGACTATCCCTTCGCCTTCCTGGCGACCTATGCGTCGGGTGTCGTCGGCGGTACTCGCGTTCAGTACCAACCGCTCGCCAAGGCCCTAAACGAATACGCCGGCGCCAAGAACAGAATGGGACTGATAAAGCTGCTTTCGCCGGTCGATTTGGCCGCCAAGCAGAGCTCGCTGATAACCGAACTGGTCGAGTCGGGCGACATCTACCAACCGCTGGCCTGGACGCCCGCCGAAGCGTATCGCTTCCTCAAGGAGGTGCCCCTCTTCGAGCAAAGCGGAGTGCTCGTGCGATTGCCCGACTGGTGGAAGAAGCGGCCTCGCCCCCGAGTGGGCGTTACCATCGGCGACAAGCGGCAAAAGAAGTTCGACGCCAACAGCCTGCTCGACTTCAAGGTGCAACTCGCCCTGGGAGATCAGGAGCTTACCGAGGCCGAATGGCGCGAGCTGATCGCCGCCGATGAAGGGCTCGTGCTGCTGCGAGGCCAGTGGGTGGAAGTCGACCGCGACAAGCTGAACGAAGCACTCAACCACTGGAAACAAGTCGAGCGCGCCTCGGGCGACGGGGTTTCGTTCATCCAGGGGATGCGACTCCTGGCGGGCGCTCCGATGGACCTGGCGGCCGCTGACGACGGAGCTGGCGACGTCGAAAACGAGTGGGCCTTCGTCCGCGCCGGCAAGTGGCTCGACGAGATGTTGAAGAAACTCCGCAACCCGGAGAACCTCGACCGGGCCGAGCCCGATCGGGACCTCGACGCGACGCTTCGCGAGTACCAGGAGACGGGCGTCGAGTGGCTCCGCTTCATGTCGGAGTTGGGGATCGGCGCCTGCCTGGCCGACGACATGGGCCTCGGCAAGACGATCCAGGTGCTGGCGCTGCTCTCGCTGTTGAAAAAGAAAGGCGGCGGCAAGCCCTCGCTGCTGGTTCTGCCGGCCTCGCTGCTGGCCAACTGGAAGTCGGAGATGCGCCGCTTCACGCCCAAGCTGCGCGCCCGGTTCGTTCATCCGTCCCAGACACCCAAGGATCGGCTTGCGGAAATCGCCGCCCGGCCGGGCAAGGAACTCAAGAATACGGATGTCGTCCTGACAACCTACGGAATGCTCCTGCGTCAACCGTGGCTGCTCGAGATGAACTGGCAACTCGTCGTGTTGGACGAGGCGCAGGCGATCAAAAACCCGGCCGCCCGGCAGACGAGAACGGCCAAGCGATTGAAGGGCGACGTTCGAATCGCCCTGACCGGCACGCCGGTCGAGAACCGGTTGTCCGACCTCTGGTCGTTGTTCGACTTCCTCTGCCCGGGCTTGCTCGGCTCGCAAAAGAAGTTCAAGGACTTTGTCAAATCGCTCGATTCGCGCCAGAGCAACCGCTATGCACCGCTTCGTGGTCTCGTGCAACCGTACATCCTCAGGCGGATGAAAACCGACAAACGTATCATCGCCGACCTGCCGGAGAAAACGGAGGTCAAGGCCTTCTGCGGGTTGAGCAAGCGGCAAGCCGCGCTTTACGGCAAGCTGGTTCAAGAACTGACCGAATCGCTTGAAAACCTCGACGGCATGCAGCGACGCGGGCTGGTGCTGGCTTACCTGATGCGACTGAAGCAGTTGTGCAACCACCCAAGCCAACTCGTCGACGATGCCCAATTCCACCCGGCCGACAGCGGCAAGTTTCAGCGGCTCGCGGAAATCTGCGAAGAAATCGCTTCGCGTCAGGAGAAGGCGCTCGTGTTCACGCAATTTCGCGCGATGACAAAGCCGCTGTCGGGGTTCCTCTCGCGGGTATTCGGTCGCGCCGGCCTGGAGTTGCACGGCGGCACGGCCGTCAAGAAGAGAAAGAAACTGATCGACGAGTTCCAGCACGACGCCGGCCCGCCGTTCTTCGTGCTGTCGCTCAAGGCCGGAGGCACGGGCCTCAACCTGACGGCCGCCTCGCACGTAATTCACTTCGATCGCTGGTGGAACCCGGCCGTCGAGAATCAGGCCACCGACCGAGCGTTCCGCATCGGGCAAAAACGCAACGTGCTGGTTCACAAATTCGTCTGCCAGGGTACAATCGAGGAGAAGATCGACGCCCTGATCGAGGAAAAGAAACAATTGGCAACCGACCTGCTTGAAGGCGGAGCCGAAAAAATGCTGACCGAGATGAGCAACGCCGAACTGATCCGGCTCGTTTCGCTCGACGTGGAAAGGGCACGAATGTAAGGCCCCAATCCGAGCGCCGGTAACTTTCATCACACAAGTCAATCCAAAGGAGCAACCCAGCCATGGCATGGCAGCAGTGGGCACCCTACGTTCCGGTTGCGGAGCGACGCCGTCGGGCAATGAGGAAAATGGACGCCCTGCGCAAGAAGGGAGTTGATATCCAGCCCGTAGAAATCGAAGGCCGAAAAATCACCCGAACCTTCTGGGGGCAGGCCTGGTGCGATCACCTGGAGTCGTTCAGCGACTTCGAGAACCGCCTGCCGCGCGGCCGCACCTACGTGCGAAACGGCTCCGTGTGCCATCTGGAAATCGCCAAGGGCACAATCGAGGCCAAGGTAGCCGGGTCGGAAATCTATGAAATTTGCATCGAAGTCAAGACGTTACCCAAGAAGAAGTGGAACGGCGTCAAGCAACGCTGCGCCGGCCAGGTCGGCTCCCTGCTCGAACTGCTGCGCGGCAACCTCTCGGACAACGTCATGCAAGTGGTCACCCACCGGACCGACGGGCTCTTCCCGCTGCCGAGCGAGATTTCCCTGGACTGCGATTGTCCCGATTGGGCAACCATGTGCAAGCACGTGGCCGCCGCCCTGTACGGGGTTGGAGCACGACTGGACCATAGCCCGGAACTCTTGTTCCTGCTACGCGGCGTTGACCACGGCGAACTAATCGACACCGACGCCGAAGCGGCCGTCTCCGCCGCCACCGCCGGCGGCCGGTCCAAGCGGCTCGACACGGCCGACCTCTCCAGCGTCTTCGGCGTCGACATCGAGCCCACCGCGCCCACAAAACGGCCGAAGAAGAAGGCCGTCAAGAAGACGCCGGCCAAGAAGAAGTCCGTCAAGAAGAAGGTAACGAAAAAGCCGGCCAAGAAAAAGGCCGCCAAAAAGAAGACGAAGAAAACGCCCATCAAGAAGAAGGCAGCCAAGAAGAAGGCAGCCAAGAAGAAGGTGGCAAAAAGACCCGCTAAGAAGAAGGCGGCGAAGAAATCCGCAAAACGAACCACCAAGAAGAAGCCGGCCGCACGCGCCAAGAAACGCAAATAACCGTTCACGGCGCGGCATGCCTGTTTAGTCGGCGGGCTTGCCCGCCGCGTTGTCGCTTACGGCCGCCCTTCCGAGCCGCCCCGTCCTCGGGGCGGGTATTGGTGGGCATCGTAACTCGCGGCGAGGGCGCTGCGGCTCGGAAGCTACTTGGTCTCAAACCGTGCCACCGGGTAGCCGGCCTTGTAGGAGATTACGAAGCGGCCGTTGGAGGTTCGATATTGCACCTTCTCGTCGCGGCAGGCGAAGTCGCAGGGCCGACGCCGCCGTAGCGCCATGCGACCCTCGGGCGAGAGGTACTTGTCGGCCGTGTGGAAGACGATCAGAGTGCGGTTCCCCAACGGATGACCCGTGCTCTTGAACACCTTCCCGTCGATGTCCGGCGGGGTGAGGAAGTATGGCTCGACGCTGAATCGGGCGGCCTGCATGTTGGCGACCATCTGCTGGGCGTCGGCAATGGGGCAACTGCCGTCGGTCGTGCCGTGGACCACGATCACCTGGCAGGTGTTCCCTAGCCGTTTCATGGTGGCCAGATGCACGGGGTTGCCGACGAAGCGGAGTTCCTGCTCGTGCTTGGTGAGGTAACGAGGGCTGGTCGGGTCGCGACTGTAACCGGCGTTCAGACCGCTACCGTCCGGCAGGCCGAAGGCCATGTCGTCGCTCAGTCGGGCCATGCCGCACATGTCGATGATGCAGGTGAACGTCCGCGGCGCCAGCTTGTTGACCATCAGCGTAACGTTCCCGCCGCCAGATCCGCCGGTTGAAAAAATCCGTCCATGGGCGAACGGCTTCTCAAGTCTCTCCAGCCCGTCGTAGACGAAGTAGAGGGCCCGAAGCGCATCGAGTGCCTGCAGGTATCCGAAATCGTAGGGGCCGGGCGTTTCGGCCCACTTGCCACTTTGCAAATAGTCGACGCAGATAGCCACCACGTTGTAGCGATCGGCCAATTGCCGAGGATCGGCCGTGCCCGAGTGATGCGTGCCGCCCCAGTTATGCAGGTCCAACATCAGGCCGGTCTGCTTGCCGACGTTTTTCAACTCTCCGCCCGGGTAGTAAACGTAGACCTTGACCGTCCTCGGTCCGGGCGCGAAAGACCACGATTGGGCGGGCACCAAGGCGTTTGCATTCTTCTCGGGCAGATCGGGCCAGGCGGCCGTTTCGGCGGCCGGGACGGTCGTTGCAAGGGCCAGTAATACGATGGTCGGCAATCGGAAGCAGTGTTTTGACATTGGCTGTTATCCTTAGAGATTCATAACACTTTAACCGTATGAAGTATGATGAACCCGTGTTAGCCCCGTCGCCTGCGACTTGACTTTACCCACATGTTTTACGAACG
>CAZDHN010000235.1:0-8954 GCA_964505115.1 uncultured Planctomycetaceae bacterium | reverse complement strand
TTTGGCACGACCGGCTCTTCAGCACGCAATACGCTTGCCCGAACTGCAAGATCAGTTACGAAGAGTTGGAGCCGCGCACGTTCAGTTTCAACAGTCCCTACGGTGTATGTCCCACCTGTGAAGGCCTGGGCGCCCGCGTGCAGTTCGATCCCGATTTGGTGATACCCGACGCGAACCTCTCGCTGGCCGAAGGAGCGATCGCGCCCTGGAAAGGCGCCTCGGCGTCGGCCACCAAGAAGCGCAAGTCGCAACTGCGCGAGTTCATGTCGACGGCCGGGTTCCGCTGGGACACGCCGCTGGCGAAACTCCGCCCCAAGGTATACCAGGAGTTGCTTGACGGCGACCAGCGGAAGTTTCCCGGCCTGCTGGCCCTGCTGGAACACGAATACGCCGCCACCAGCAGCGAGCCTATCCGGCAGCGGCTGGAAGTGTTGCGCGGCCCGGTGATCTGTCCCGACTGCGACGGTTCCCGGCTCCGCCCCGAGGCTCGCTCGGTCTTCGTCGGCGAAAAGGCAATCCACGAAATCGCCGCCCTGACGGTAGCCGATGCCGGCGAGTTCTTCGATCTGCTCGAATTCCATGAAGACGAACTGCCCATAGCCGACCCGATCATCTCGGAGATCGCCGCGCGGCTGGAGTTTCTCGACAAGGTGGGCCTGGGCTATCTGACACTTGACCGGCCGGCCGACACGCTAAGCGGCGGCGAGTTGCAGCGGGTGCGGCTGGCCACCGGATTGGGATCCGGGCTGGTGGGCGTTTGTTACGTGTTGGATGAGCCGTCGATCGGGCTGCATCCGCGCGACAACCTGCGGTTGATCGGTGCCCTGCGCGATTTGCAGGCCCGGGGAAACACCGTGCTGGTGGTCGAGCACGACGAAGCGATCATGCGCCAGGCCGATTGGCTGATCGACTTGGGGCCCGGCGCCGGCCGGCACGGCGGACAAATCGTGGCCCAGGGAACGCCCCAGCAGGTGAGCGAAGACCCCAATTCGCTCACCGGTCAGTACCTGATCGGCCGGGTGAAAATCCCGCTGCCCAAGCGAAGAAGACGAATAGCCAAAACCCGATCGGTTATCATCGAGGGCGTTACCACCAATAATCTGAAGGACGTGACGGCCACCTTTCCGCTAAGGGCGTTCGTTTGCCTGACGGGCGTGAGCGGGTCGGGTAAGAGTTCTCTCTTGAACGAAACGCTCAGCCGGGCGCTGGTCAGAAGGCTGGGTGGAATCGCGTCCAAGCCCGGCCCTCATACCAGCCTGCGCGGCACCGGCCAGATCGACAAGGTTGTACAAGTCGACCAATCGCCCATCGGCCGCACGCCCCGAAGCAACCCGGCCACCTACAGCGGCGTGTTCGACGAAATCCGCAAGGTGTTCACCAATACTCGCGCGGCCCGTCAGCGCGGGTACAAGGCGGGCCGGTTCAGCTTCAACGTGAAGGGCGGTCGCTGCGAAGAATGTCAGGGGCAGGGCATGCGGAAGATCGAGATGAACTTCCTGCCCGACCTCTACGTCACCTGCCCGATCTGTGAAGGAAAACGCTTCAACCGCCAGACGCTGGAGATCCGGTATCGCGACCAGTCGATCGCCGACGTACTGGACATGCGCGTGGACGACGCCGCGGTGTTCTTCGAGAACTTTCCCGTCATCGACCGGCTGTTGGGAAGCCTCCACGAAGTCGGGCTGGGTTACCTCACGCTGGGCCAGGCTTCCACCACGCTCTCCGGCGGCGAAGCGCAGCGGATCAAGCTGGCCACCGAGTTGGGTCGCGTCGACACGGGAAAGACGCTCTATATCCTCGATGAACCCACGACCGGCCTGCACTTCGACGACATCAAGAAACTGCTCGACGTACTCTCCCGGCTGGTCGACCTGGGCAATACGGTCATCGTCATCGAGCACAACCTCGACGTGATCAAAACGGCCGACTGGATCATCGACCTGGGCCCCGAGGGCGGCGCCGGCGGCGGCCAAATCGTTGCCACCGGCACCCCCGAGCAAATCGCCGCCGTCGAAGGCAACCACACAGGGCGGTACTTGCGGCCCATGCTTAATGGGAATGAGCCGTGAGCAGTGAGCTATGAGGAATGTTCAATGACCAAGAAATGTCCAATAACCAAATCCCAATGAGCCAATACGAAGATTGGGAGTGACAAAGCACGGCTGGCCCAACCGCGAATACTGGTGCTTGGTCCTTTCGTGGCCATTATCGGCGCCACCTCGAGCCCCGCACTGGCCGCTCCGGTCCCCTGAACCTGTTCGGCATGGTAGGCCTCTATTGTTACGGGAGGAGGTCTGCTCGCGCGGCCGGGATTGAAATCCTCTCTAGGCAAGGGTACAATTGGACCGTTGGAGGGATATGTTATGCTCAGATCAGTAGAAGGTGTCTGCCGGGCCGGCAAGATCGAATTGACCGAGCCCGTTCCCGAGACAGTCGAGGGCCGCGTCATCGTGACCTTCCTCTCCGATACCGCTGACTCGGCCATCGATCTGGCCCAACGCGGCATCGATCATCAACAGGCAACCGATCTGCGTACTCGGCTAGCGGCGTTCGCGGAAGACTGGCAGCGGCCGGAAATGGACGTTTACGATGCCCCATGAACGTGGTGATGTCGTGCTGGTCTTGTTTCCAGATTCCAACCTGCGGACTGCCAAACGGCGGCCGGCACTGGTGGTTCAGGCCGACAATCTGGAGACCGGATTATCGCAGACCATTGTGGCCATGATCACCAGCAATCCGGCTCGGGCCGGACACCCAAGCCGCTGGTCGGTCGAGCAGTCGTCGTCGCAAGGACGCCGAATGGGCCTACGCGCCGACTCGGTTGTTATGACGGATAACCTGGCAACCGTCCTCGAAAACGAAATCGATCGCGCAATTGGTAAATGCGACGACATGGGGGCTGTTGATACTGCCTTGCGACACACGTTGCTCCTCTGATGTTCAATGGTCAACCTCATCCTCGGTCGGGTTGCACTTGGTCGATTGAGGGCATACGCTAGAGTGTTTGGGATAAATAGACTGCACCCGCCTGTTTGGGTAGTAAACACTTCCAGGAGATAGTTGCCGTGGCAAAGGCCGCCAAAATCAAAGCATCCGCCAAACCGACCAGTGGGGCCGATATCGTCGTTCAATCGCTGGTAAACCATGGCGTGGATACCATTTTCGCCTACCCGGGCGGAACCACCATTCCGCTGCATCAATCGCTTACCCGATTCAAGGACAAGATCCGAGTTATTCTCCCCCGGCACGAGCAGGGTGGTGGATTCGCCGCGCAAGGTTACGCCAGAACCACCGGAAAAGTGGGGGTCTGCATGACGACCAGCGGCCCGGGCGCCACCAATCTGATCACCAGCATTGCCGACGCCAAGCTCGACAGCATCCCGCTGGTCGCCATCACCGGCCAGGTGGGTACCTCGGTTATCGGCACCGACGCCTTCCAGGAAACGCCCATCATCGAAGTCTGCCGTAGCGTGACCAAGCACCATTATCTGGTCACCGACGTGAACGACATAGCCAGGGTAATCCGCGAGGCATTTCACGTGGCCACGACAGGTCGCAAGGGGCCCGTCTGGGTCGATATCCCCAAAGACATCCAGCTTGCACGGACCGCGCCCGACTACGACGCGCCCATGCAGTTGCCAGGCTACCACGTTGAAGATCGCCAGGCCGCGCCAGGCCAGATTGCCGAAGTGGCGGCCATGATCAAGAAGAGCCGACGCCCGGTAATTTATGCCGGCGGTGGCGTGATCGCCGGCGGGGCAAGCGACGAGCTTGTCAAGCTGGTCCGTAAGACGGGCATCCCGGTGACCACGACACTGACCGGCTTGGGATGCTTCCCCGGTGACGACCCGCTATGCCTCGACATGCTGGGCATGCACGGCAGCGTATACGCCAACTACGCGGTCGACGAGGCCGACCTGCTGTTGGCCTTCGGCGTTCGCTTCGACGATCGGGTGACGGGCAAGGTTGACGAGTTCGCCAGTCACGGCAAGATCGTTCACATCGACATCGATCCGTCGGAGATCAACAAGATCAAGACGGCCGACGTCGCCATCATTAGCGACGTTAAATCCGCTCTGAGCGAATTGAATAAGGTGGTCGAGCCACCCGAGGACCTGACCGATTGGCACAAGAAGATTGCCGGCTGGAAGAAGTCCGACCCGCTTGGATACGATCACGACTTCGACGGCATCCTGCCGCAACACGCGATTCGCGAACTCTGGCGACTGACCAAGGACCGCGACGACGTAATCATCACCACCGGCGTCGGCCAACACCAGATGTGGACGGCCCAGCACTACAAGTTCCGTCACCCGCGACGTTTCCTCTCCAGCGGCGGGCTGGGGACGATGGGCTTCGGGCTGCCCGCGGCGGTCGGTGCCAAGACGGCCCACCCCGACAAGCTGGTCGTCGACATCGACGGCGACGGCAGCCTGCTGATGAACGTTCAGGAAATGGCCACTTGCCATTGCGAAAAATTGCCGGTCAAAATCATGCTGTTGAACAACATGCACCTGGGCATGGTTGTGCAGTGGGAAGACCGCTTTAACGCGGGCAATCGGGCACATACCTACCTGGGCCCGATCGACGATCCGGAAGCGACCGGCCAGGGCGACGGCCTCTGCCCCGACGACCGCTACCCCGACTTCGTGGCCATTGCCCGGGCCTTCAGTTGGTCGGCCCGGCACGTCTGGGAGAAGTCGGAACTGATCGACGCCATCCGCGAAATGCTGGAAACGCCGGGCCCCTACCTACTCGACGTGCAAGTCCCCTACCAAGAGCACGTCATGCCCATGATCCCCTCCGGCATGACCGTGCGGGATGTGATTCGGGAGTAGTGGCGAATCGCTTTTCAACCGGGCAGCGCCCAAGAGGCTCACCACCCGACCCAATAGGCAACAGAATTGCCCAAACCGCCAAAAGGGGTCCTGGACCCCTTTTGGCGGTTTGGGCAAGCAGGGGCGTGTGGGTCAAGCGTTGCCTTGGCGGTAGGAGGCGAATTGTACAAGGGCGCAGCGTGGCCATCGAAAACGCAAGACACCAAGCTCAACGGGAGCGGCGGCCCAACGTACAGACAACCCGCCTGCTACGCCTCGTCAAACAGCACGCAGAGGACGTCGAGGGCTTGCATGGCGCGGGTGGGTTCGCGGAGGCCGTCGGGGTCGACGGACTCTTCCCAGATTGACAGGGCGTGACGCAAATACTGCTCGCGAGAAGTGGCTAGCAGGTCGTCTCCCAATTCGATACAGACTTCGGCCCAATACGCGCGGAGCTGCTCCAGGGCGCTCTGCTTGCCGGAAATGGCCTCGAATACCAGGTCGTCGAGCTTTTCCAGCTTCTGCAGCACCTCGGGGCTATCGGGCGCCAATGTCGCCGAGGGTCCCGGCTGGCTGTCGAACTGATTGGCCACCGGCTGGGCACTGTTCTGGAAACTCCGATGCGGCGCGTCGGCGCGTTGCAGGCCGTCGTACCAATCGCCCGGGGACGGTGTCTCCTTGGGCGTCCTGGCCGCCGGCGGCTCGGCGGGAAGCGAGGAGAAGTCGAGCGCTTCGAGCAACTGCAGCCCGAGCGCGGGCAGGTCTTCGGCGGTCAACTCGAATCGTCGCTTGGCGAACTGGGTCGCCAGCAGCGAGAATCGGCCCGCCCCCAACACCCGGTGGATAAACCGTGCCCAACCGTCGATTGGGGCAAACTCGGCCGACGGCGGCTCGGAGAGCACCAGCACGGTTGCCTGGTATTGCTGCCGCAGCCGCTGCCATTCGCCTCGGTTGTTCGAGACGGCCGTTACCCGGAAGGGCCGACGCACGGAAGGCTTCAACCCGGTGGAGAAGGAGAACTCCGTGCGGCATTCCGGCGGCAGGCAGTTCATTATTCCGGCAATCAGGTATTCGATATTGTGGGCCTTGGCTAGTGCCAGCAAAGTCGAGTGCAGCGCGGCCTGGACCAACGTGGCCAGCCAATCGGTTCCCGGGTCGGTTGCCAGCCGGCTCAACAGTCGAGAATCGACCTTCGGCGAGCGGGCGCTCAACTGCAGCGGCTCCAATTGGCTGGGAACCTGCTCATGCACTACCAGATCGCCTCGGGCCAGTGCCGCGCGAAGAACGGCAAAGGGGTTGTTGGCGAAGGCGGCCAGGACATCGGCCGGCACGATCAGGCACTGCGTGTAGATTCGCTGACCGCCGCGATCGCTATATTCCCAGCCGGCCCGGGTAGTGCGAGAAACGCAGAAGGCGCCGCTGGGTAGCGGATGGAAGTTCAAGCTGGCCGCTTCCGGACCGCTAGCCAGCAACGAGTCGTGCGAGGGGCCCCAAATGGATAACTCGCGGGCGTCGGCCTCGCAAATCCCGGGGCTTCTGGCGACTAGTTGATATCCGGCCGACTGATCGGTCCGTGCAGACGTGAAAACCGCTTGTTCAATCAACGCCATGGCTGTCAGTCAACGCACCCTGTGTTTTCGGAATTTGCCGTGAACGATGTCTTGGTTTTGCGAAGGTTCGAGCCGGGTAAACGGGCTACGTTTCTTCAGACAGTCTAGCTTTTTGCATAACTGTTCACGGGGTAAAGCATCGCGAAACAGACTATTTGCGACGATTCCCGTTTATTGACGGTCATTCGGCCGTGAACGCACACGCGGCGGACAAGTCCGCCGGCTAAACCCAATACCGTTCGTGTAGTCGTAAGCGCCTATGTTACACGGAGTTATGGCATGGCTACTATAAAGCCGCGACCGGTGGTCGCGCTGGAAGTTTTGGAAAACCGCGTACCCTTCCGTCCCGTGCGCGACCAACGGTCGCGGCTTTATAGGTGTCGCGTTTCCCCAACCCTAGGCCAGTATTCCACTTGTGACAACACGAACGGTATTGCGGCTAAACGGCCTCGTTCACACTGAAATTTGTTCCAGCAGCCAGTCGAAGGGTTCGACGATGCCGTGCGGCTCGATCCGCAGCGGCAGATACCTTCGGCCCTCGAAGCGGCTTTGGCACCAGACGCACGCGCCGGCCACCCCAACGGCGAAGAACTTGTGCGCGCGAAACCTCTCCTGGCATTGCTGCCACAAGCCGGCCGCGTGGGACTTGGCGAATCCGGCCGGATCCGCGCGGCACTCCTCGCATTGGTCGGCTTTGGTGAATATTACGGACAACGGCCGCTTGTTCCAGTCGCGTCGGCCATCTTCTTCCAACTCGCCCAGGTAGGTCAACAGCTTCATGGCAAAGTAGTCTTGATCCCGCTCGCCCTGCCGCAGTTTGACGGAGTCGATAAACACCATGGCTCCGGTACACTTGCCCAGGAAGGAGCGGATCAGCCGGTAGGTGTGCGGGTGGTCGATTTCGTCGAGCACCGCCTCGCCGGCCATGTCCGGCATGATCAGTTCAGTCGGATGCTTGTGTCCGGGACGGCGAACCTGGCAGTGTACCCAATTCCAGCGGTCCGGCTCGCTGGGTGTCTTTTCGGGAAACTCGCATCTGGACAGAGCGGCCAGCGTGGTCTGCTGAAGCGTAATCGAGAAGGCACCCCGGGCCAACAACTGCGAGCCGGTCGTCCGGCGCGAGAGCATATCCATCAACATACCCAGGTAGACAGTCTTCCCCACCGCACTGGCCCCAATCGCCGCCACCATATTCGGACGGATTTTCTGGCTGGCGGCCTGATGGGCCAAGGCCATCGGAGCCTGGCAATGCGTGCAGAACTCGGAGTCGTAGGTATTATCGGCCCCGCATATGTAACACGATATCGGCACGGCGTATTGAGCCAGCCGATACGATTCCAGGAGTTGAATCGCGGGTTTTGTCACGTCGCCACCTCTTCGGCCGTCGGTGCCGACTCGCCGGTCGCTGCCTCGGCCGGTGAGTCGACGGGCCGCCCCAGTGTAAGATCGCAGACACCCACTGCAAGGCGAAACCCGATGTTGTGTTTTCGGGCCATCATCCTCTCACCCGACTGGAATTGGCAGGTAGCCTGATTATCGAAATAGGTATCGAAGGCCCCACCCCGAATGCTTTTTAGCGTGCTGGCTCGCAAGGTACGGTTGTTCTCGTTGGCCGAACCAGAGTCTGCTTCGGCCGCCGGTTGCCGGCCATCGAACGATGCTTCCGGAACAAGCTCGTCGCCAACACTTCCCAGTTGGAAATTGCTGGCGGTCCACTCCCAGACGTTGCCTATCAGTTGATGGACACCGCCCACGCTTATCCCCTTGCCCATCTTTTTCACGTCGATCGTGTCGTCCGGTCCGGAGCCCCATAGATTGGCGCGGCTGCGGTCCATGGTATTGCCCCAGGGATATCGTCTGTGCTGTCGAGCCGTGCTGGAGATGGGGACCGGCCAACTTCCGGCCTTTATCCATTCGGCGTCGCTTGGCAGCCGTTTGCCGACCCAGCGCGCGTAGGCGACCGCTTCGTGCCAACTTACGCCAACCACCGGATGATTTTCCCGGCCACGCACCCAACAACCGTTTTTCCAGTAACAGGGACCCGACCGGCCGGAACGATCGACGAAGTCGAGCACCGCCGCCCAGATCGATTCGTCCCAGAGCGACATTTGCTCGTAACCGCCGGCGGCCACGAATTCGGCATACTGTCGGTTGGTTACCGGATGACGGTCCAGGAAGAACCGCTCTACCGGCACTACGCGGCCTTGCCGGTAAGCGGCCTCCCAATCGTCCTGGCTGCCGTCCTCCAATGCTTCGTCGATTTTACCCAGCACCACGTCACCCTCGGGCACCAGTGCCATGTTGTCTTCCAGGGCTGCCAGCGCGCGGGCCAGTTGCTTGTTGTCGAGGTTCTCGGCGATCTGCAAGCGCAACAGCAGGGCGAAACGTCCCTGCTGGAGCATCTGCTCGACCAGGGCGTCGGTATCGGTCGGATCGACGGCAGGCCGGGTTGGCATCGGAGAGACGGGGCTTGTCGACCGCGCCTCGTCAAGCGGGCTCCGTTTCGGCGACCTGCTCCACCACGCCA
>CAZDHN010000234.1:0-8961 GCA_964505115.1 uncultured Planctomycetaceae bacterium | reverse complement strand
CAGGATGTGGCTGGTAACCATCAGCGCTTTACCCAACCCGGCCAGATGCAGCAGCAGTTCGCGCATTTCGATCCGCGCCTGGGGATCCAGCCCGTTGGCCGGCTCGTCGAGGATTAGCACCTGGGGATCGTGCAACAGCGTTCGGGCGATGCCGATGCGTTGCTTCATGCCGTGGCTGAGTGTCTCGACGTAGCGGTCGCGCATATATGTCGAGCCGGTCGTCTCCAGGACGGCTTCGATCCGCTCGATCCGCTTGGCACGCGGAATGCGAAAGGCGGCGCCGAAAAAATCGAGGTATTCATGCACGCGCATGTTGTCGTAGGAGCCGAACGTATCGGGCATGTAGCCGACGAGTTGCTTGATTCGCTTGGCCTCGCGGAGGCAGTCGGCCCCGGCGATGGAGGCCGACCCGCTGGTGGGCCGCGCCTGACCGACGAGCACTTTGATTGTCGTCGTCTTACCCGCCCCGTTGGGACCGATGAACCCGAGTATCTGCCCGGGCGAAAGCGACAGCGACAGGTCGTCGACCGCGGTCAACTCGCCGTACTTCTTCGTGAGGTTATTGATTACAACGACTGGCGCGTCTTCGGCCATCATCGTCTCCGTTGTGTGAGTCAGTTTACTTCTAGCCGCACGGCTCCACTTCGCGATAACGGCGGGCAAGCCCGCCCGCTAAATGGAAGTTGGAAACGTCCCTTGCCCCTCGTTCCTAATCCCCAATCCCCAGTCCCTCGGCCGTTACATTCAGCCGCACTTCGTCAATCTTCCAGCCGACGTCGGTAATGCTGATCGATTTGCTGCTTTGCGAGTCGCCCACGGCGATCCCCAAATGCAGTCCGCCGGCCGCGTCCAGTTCAAGCGCGTCGGTCCGCTTTATCTTGAAAGAAAACAGGCCGATCGGGCTTTCCGAGGCGGCCAGCGTGACGGGCTTGCCGCCGACCAGGGCGAGAATCTCCATCCGCCGCGACGGAGCGCTAATCTTGACCAGCAGTTCGGCCTCCTCGATTCGCAAGGGCAGTATCTCCCGGGGACACTCGAACCGCAGCAATGTTCGCGAGGCAACCGCCATCGGACCGAGCCATTTCCGGTTCAGGTCGTCGTAGGAAGCCGACGTGCCCCGCTCGCCGGGAAACGATACGGCCCGGTACGGCCAGAACGGCGACGGTATCAGCACGCGCGTGCCGGCGGCCGGCCGCTCGAACTGTAGCGGCACCGCCACCAGCGCCCCGCCGTTCCGTTGGACGCCCTCGGCGAAGGTGAAGTGCATGTCCAGCGGCGAAGCCCAGGCCAGCAGCGTTGGGACGGCCGGATATCGCCGACCCGCATCGTCGACGAGTAACTTCTGGTATATCGCTTGTCGGCGGCGCTGGCTGTTGTCGAGCACCGCCTCGGTAAAGTAGTTGCCCGGCGAGAGAACCTCGGTCGGGCCGCCGGCGAAGGAGCCGTCCGCGTCGAGGCTGACGGCCAGGTTTCGCGACGTGCCCGTGACCACGATCGCGTCGCCAACGTTCTCCAAGGGTCCGGTCGAGAGCGTGCCGGTGAGCCCTTGCGGGCCGAAGGTGGCCCGGGCTTCAATGGGCTGGCGGGTTTGCGTGGCGTACTCAAACGGCGCCGTGCGCATACCGGAAGGCAGGGTGAGATTCTCCCAATGCCAGCGGTCCATGTCGGTCCAGATCATTCGCCGCGTGGTTCCCGCCCGACCCAGCATGTCGGGAAAGAACATCCCGCCGCGTTGTGCGCCAAGCGGGGCGGACGACTTGTTCTGGTTGTACATTGCCAGCAGGCCGCTTATGCGCACGTCGTTCAGGCCGGGTGTTACCTCGACGAGTTGAGCGGCAACCACGCTGGAAGGCACGGCGGTTCGCGACACCCGGCCCATAAACATCAGCCCCAGCGCGGCTATCATGGCCAGCACGGGACCGATCCAGCCGAGTTGGGCCAACGCTCCCCGGCTCGCCAGCGACAGGCCGATTATTAGCAGTGCCAGGCAGAAGCCACCCAATATGTAGATAACCGCCGCGCGGCCGACGATCCGGTAACCAATCTGGTCGGCCACATATTGCTTGAACTCTTCGGGCGGCAGCGTCGGCGCGTTGCGTGGTTTGATGAAGTCGGCCGCCAGGATAGCCAGCGGGTCGGTGGCGATGAGCCGGAAGCCAGCCTCGGTCTTCTTCGGCTTGGGGTCTTCGGCCGTTCGGTCCCGATACCAGCCACGCGGTCCCAGCGCGGTGAACAGAACCTCTCCACCCCCGACCGTTTGCCAGAAGGCGGCCGGCCAGCCGTTTACAGTGTGAGTGACTCTCGCATCGGACACCACGACGCGTACCAGTTCGACGGGCCGCTCGAAGATACGTGTTTTTCCGGCCGGCACTTCGCGGCCCTGGCGGCGGCTGACGATGGCAACGCTCGTCAGCTCCACCTGATCGACGACGTGGCAGCGAAACTGATCGCCCAACAGTCGCCTCGCGGTGGCCGGGTTCACGCGGTCGAGCATGACCCAAACCCGCCCGCCGTTGTGAAGCCAGCGGCGCAGGGCGATTAGGCCGGCGGCGTCGCCGGTAATGCGGTCGCTGGCCAGCACCAGTTGATCCAGGCCGGCAAGAGTTTCGACACTCGGCGGCAGCGGTTCGCCGCGCAGGTCGGGCAGCATGATCGAGAGATTTCGCGACTGCCGCATGGCGGCAACCACGTTGCGCGGCTCGTCTTCGGCCTGTTCGGCACCGTCACTGTCACCGTCCGGGTCGTAATCGGCGATCATACCCGACAGGGGACCCGCGTGCATCACCGGGAGCATGCCGGTATGCAGCATCTGGCCGCCCCGGCTTTCGATCAGCGCGTCCTTACCGGTCGATGCCCGCATCAGTAGCGACTTCACGTCGACCCGGCTCTTGTCTTCCGGGATGTTGGCCGGCGTGAGTAGCGGATGCCAGGAGAAGCGTCGGGCGTTGGCGGGCACCCAAATCCGCCGGCCGTACTGCAAGCTGGGGTTGCCATCGAAGTATATGGTCGAGAGTAGCTCGACCGGTTCGTCCTCGGGATTGACCACGTCGACGGCGATCATTCCCCACTTGCCGGGCACGTACTGATAGATTCCCGCCGCGCCGTCGGCCCGAATGTAACGGGGCCCCGGTTCGCTTTTGGCATCGGCCGCGCCTGGCATTACACAAACCATCGACGCGACGGCCAGTAGAAAGAGACAGACCGACTTGAAACCAACCATGAAAAGACTCCACTCCGACAAGAGTTGTGAACCAATCATCATAGCAACTCGGCTCGCGACTTGCCAGCCACCGCTCAGCAGGGGGCGGAGGGACGGGGTTTGGGTGGTGTGCGCGTCGGCTCATTGGCAATGCAGTGGTCAACCGGTATATTTGGCGGCACGAAATACCAATTGCAGGTACTCGTTGACCCCGTGCCACGATTTCGGCTGCAATAGCCGCCAGCGGAAGCTGGCGGTTGCATCGCGGCTCGGTAGCGGTGGCCAACCACACTTCTGCTTAGGGCAACCGCCAGCTTCCGCTGGCGGCTATTGTCGAATCTACTCAAACCCGGAGCGAACGATGCTCGGAACGTTGGATTGGATGTCGATCGGGCTATACTTCGCGCTGGTCTTCAGTATTGCCGGCTGGGTAACCTGGCAAAATCGAGCAGGCCGCGAGACTTCGGCCGGATACTTCCTCGCCGGGCGGAACGTGGGCTGGTTCGTCATCGGGGCCTCGCTGTTCGCCTCGAACATCGGTTCCGAGCACTTGGTCGGTCTGGCCGGAACGGGCGCCAGCAGCGGCGTGGCGATGGGCCAGTTCGAAGTGCAGGCCTCGCTCGTGCTACTTTTGCTCGGTTGGGTCTTCGTACCCTTCTACATCCGCAGCGGCGTGTTCACCATGCCCGAGTTCCTCGAAAGACGCTACTCCGAGAGCGCCCGATGGTATCTGGCCGTCGTCTCCATTATCGGATACGTGCTTACGAAGATATCCGTTACCATCTTCGCCGGCGGGATCGTCTTCGAGGCCATCGGCGTGCCTTTCTGGACCGGCGCGCTGATCGTGGTCATCGCCACCGGTATCTACACGGTGCTGGGTGGACTGCGAGCCGTGCTCTATACCGACCTGCTGCAATGCTTCGTGCTGATCGGCGGCTCGATCGCCGTTACCGTGGCCGGCCTGATGGAACTGGGTGGCTGGAACGTGATGTGGGAAGCTACCGGCGACGGGTTCCGCAGCATGTGGCGGCCGATGTCGGATCCCGACTTCCCCTGGACGGGCATACTCTTCGGCGCGCCGCTGGTCGGCATCTGGTATTGGTGTACCGATCAGTTCATCGTGCAGCGCGTGCTTTCCGCCCGAGATGAAACCCAGGCCCGATACGGCACAATAATGGCCGGCTATCTCAAGCAACTTCCACTGTTCTTGTTCGTAATACCGGGTGTGGTGGCCGCCGCGCTGGCCGCTTCCGGACGGCTGGAACTGGCGACGCCCGACCAGGCGCTGCCCGTGCTGATTGGCGCGATGCTGCCCGACGGATTGCGGGGCCTGGTGGTGGCCGGGTTGCTTGCCGCGCTGATGAGTTCGCTCTCGTCGGTGTTCAACTCCTGCTCGACGCTGATCACCTGGGACATTTACAAGAAGCTGTTTCCCGAAACGTCGGAAAGGCGGCTGGTGCTGGTCGGACAATTGGCCACCGTGGTGCTGGTGGGACTTGGAGTGGCTTGGATTCCGCTGATGAAGCACATCTCGGGCGTGTTGTACGTCTATTTGCAGAACGTCCAGGCCTACATCTCGCCGCCCATCGCCGCCGTCTTCCTCTTGGGTGTCTTCTGGCGACGCGCCAACGCCCGAGGGGCTATCGTCTGCCTGGTGACCGGATTCGTGCTGGGGATGGGCAAGCTGGTGTTGCAGTTACATCAGACCACGCTCGACGGATGGCTGCTGGACTATGCGCATATCGACTCTCTCATCTTCGCCCTGTCCTTGCTGCTGAGCTATGCCCAGATCAACTTCCTGCACTTCGCGATTTACCTATTCCTGGTTTGTACGGGCATACTGATGCTGGTCAGTTACACGGCGCCGCCCGAGTCGGACGAGAAGTTGGCCGGGCTAACGTACGCCACGCTTAAGCCAACCGGCCCGGCATCGGCCGAGCAGAAGAAGACCAAGCGGATACAAATCGCCCTGACCGCCGGGATTCTGGCCATGGTCGCCGCGGTGTGGATTTACTTCTCTCCCCTGTGGACTTACTTCTCTTGATGCGGCTCGTGTCCGGAATCAAACAACGCGGGGCAAGCCCCGCCGCTAAATGTGATTTAGTCTTGTAGGTTATGCTTCAGCATAACAGCCGACAGGATCGACGATTCGTTATGCTGAAGCATAACCTACGACTCGGTTTTCCGAAACTCCCGGCGCGACCAACGGTCGCGGCTTTATATGAGGCTTCAATCGGTCGGGCTGCCGGGGACGATGGGGACTTGGATTACGGTGGGGCGGTCGGCCGCGAGTGCCTCGCCGAGGGCGGGCACCAACTCGGCGGCTTGCTCGACGTACACGCCCCGGCAACCGAACCCTTCGGCCACCCGATCCAACCGCGTGGGACCAAGCGTGCTGAAAAGGGTTTCGCCATGGTTGCGGATGTGGCCCGTAGCGCTGATACCCCATTGCTGATCGTCGGCCACCACGGCCACGAAGGGCAGACCCTGACGCGCGGCGCACTCCAACTCGGCCACGGTGAAGGTGAACGAGCCGTCGCCGGAAAGCAGAATCACCGGCCGGTCGGGATACAAGGTCCGAGCAGCCATCGCGCCCGGTATGCCCAAGCCGATCACTCCGCTGGCCCCGCAGGTGACCCAATCGCCCGGGTAGCGGTCGTTTAGCAACTGGTGGAACCACTGGCCGATGTTGCCGCCGTCGACCAGAAAGACGGTGTCGCCGGTAAGCACCTGGCCAATCGCCCGGACGACGTCGCAGCCGTTGGTTCCGGCCGGGAGCCGCTTGGCCGCGTCCAGACACTTCCGTCGATAAGCATCGCGGCGGTGGCCGGCTTCGCTCAGCCAGTCGGCCGTGGGTGGGCAATCGAGCCGGCGGCAGGCTTCCGCCAATTGATCGAGTACGGCCCCCGGTGCCGCGTGGATGCTCAGTTGCGATTCGGACCCCGCGCGCAGCGACTGCTCGTCGGCATGGATGCGGATGACCGCCGCCGTATCGCTAACGACCGGGGGCGCCAGTTGCCCGACGCGGTAGTCGAACTGGGCACCGGCCATAATCACCAGATCGGCGTCGGCCAGCAAACGCGGCTCGCCCGACGCCGCGCCGATTACGCCCATGTACGGTTCGATCGGCTGCGGCACGCTGCCGCGATCCCAGATGGGCGTTACCGTCGGAATCTTCTGTTGGCTGACGAAATCGGCCAGCGCCCGTTCGCCCCGTGAATAGTAAACGCCGCTGCCGGCCACCAGGACCGGTTGCCGAGCCTCGCGGATCAGTCGGGCCGCTTCGTCGATCAGTTCGGTGGGCGCGGCCGCATCGTGCCGCACCTCACCCGACCGTACCTTCGAGCGAACCACATTGGACGGATCGACTTCGGCCGAAGCCACGTCCATCGGTAGCGACAAGTGGACGGGGCCGGGCCGGTTCGTGGTGGCGGCCGTGAAGGCTTCGTGCATGATTTGCGGCACGAGTTCGGGCACGTCGACCAGGCGGGCGTACTTGCAGATCGGCTCCGCCATCGGCACCGGGTTGAAGTCCTGGAAGTCGCCGCAACCCAGCCGTGCCAGCGGGGTGATGCCCGTTATCAACAGCATGGGCGAGCCGTCGAAGTGGGCGTTGAGCACGCCGGTCAGCGCGTTGGCATGTGCGACGGCCCCGCTGACGGCACACACGCCCACCGAGCGCTGGAGCCGGCCGGCCACGTCGGCCATGTAACCGGCGGCCTGCTCGTTGCGCACGTCGATCATCCGCATACCCGCCCGGCGACAGGCCAGATAGAACGGGTCGAGCCCGTGCCCGTTGAGCGTGGCAACGAATTGCACTCCCCTGGCTTGCAGTTCTTCGACCAGCAGATCGGCTGCCTTCATGATTCGTTCTCCGCTGAATGGGCGACGCGGCTGGGTGGGGTCTTTCCGGCAGTGTAGCAGCGGCCCGGCGGTGATGAAAGTACCGAGAGCCCCTTTTCTCCCCCCTTGGCGACAACCGGCCGGGTGTCTGCTATCATGGTAGCTGAACTCGCAAGAGTTCAGATGATTCTGACTGAATTCTTGCGAATTCAGCTACGGACAAATCATCAACCCAGAACAAATACTAGCCTCGGGAGGATGTCTCAAATGTACTACGTGCTCGTATTTTCCATGTTTGCCTGCTGCGTGGTCGCCGCCCGGGGCGGCGAAGAGCTTTTCCTGGCCAAGCCGTTGACCGCCGAGAATAGCTTCAGCAAGGGAATCGAAGGGCCCGCCTGCGACGCCCAGGGGAACGTCTTTGCGGTCAATTTCGAGAAGCAACAGACCATCGGCCGCGTTACGCCCGACGGGAAGGGCACGGTCTTCGTCACGCTATCGGGCGATAGCGTGGGCAACGGCATCCGCTTCGACCGCCAGGGAACAATGTACATCGCCGACTACGTGGGCCACAACATTCTGCGGGTTCCCCAAGGCACGCGAAAAGTCAAGGTCTTCGCGCACGAGCCGACGATGAACCAGCCGAACGACATAGCGATCGGTCCCGACGGCACGCTCTGGGCCAGCGATCCCAACTGGAAGGAGAAGGTCGGGCAGGTGTGGCGGATCGACACCAAGGGCAAGTTCACGCTGGTCGCGCCCGACATGGGCACCACCAACGGCATCGAGGTCAGTCCGGACGGAAAGACGCTCTACGTGAACGAAACCGTGCAGCGGAAGGTCTGGGCCTTCGCCATCAAGGAAGACGGCTCGCTGGCCGACAAGCGACTGCTGAAAGAGTTTGCCGACTTCGGCTTCGACGGAATGCGCTGCGACGTGGACGGCAACCTCTACGTAACCCGCTACGGCAAGGGCACCGTGGTCAAGCTCTCGCCGGCCGGCAAGGTCCTTAAGGAGATCGACGTATTGGGTGCCCGGCCCAGCAACATCTGCTTCGGCGGCCCCGACGGTCGGACAGCCTACGTCACCGAAGTCGAGCACTGCCGGCTGGTGCAATTCCGCGTGGACCGCCCGGGTGTAGCCTGGCTGCGCTGGCAGAAGTAATCAATCGTCGGGAGTGACTATCTGGTGGTCTGTCACGGCGCAGTTGATAAGTTGTTGCTGGGTGCCACTGCTGGCTTGTCCAGCAGTGCAAAGTACAATCGCCGCTAAGGCACTGCTGGGCAAGCCAGCAGTGCTGCCGGTGAAGACCCCATAGGGCGTGGAGTTACCTTGCTCGGTGATATTCGGCGTACTCAGCAGATCATTATTAGCACTATCCCAGAGGGCGGCATTGTTGTTGGCGACGCAAGTGTCGTCGAGGCGGTAGATGGGCACTCCCGTCCCGTCGGCAGTGGGATCGGGATTAGTGTTCGTGTTAACCCGTGCATCGACCGAAGCCGTGCTTCCCACAACCCGCCAGTCTATGTCCGCCAGTGCCGGGACGCTGTCGGCGATGCCGGAAGCCAAAGGCAAGGGCGAAGCGGTTGTTTGCAGCCCTCGCCAAGTTCTGCTGGAGATTCGCCGAGAGCTTCTTGGTGGGGTTCATCCGCCGCGTCGCCCGCATTTCGGAAAACGCCTTTGCGACTGCCGTCGCGACTGCCGCGTCCGCCAAACAACCAAGGAAAAACGCGTCTGGCCTCGCCGCAAGGAGCACAAGCCGCCCGGACCACCCCAAATCCTCACGCTCACCAATGCACAAAAACGCCTATTATCACGATGCCAAACAGCAGCCTAGCCATCAAATCCGTTGACGGCATTGGGTGGCACCCTGAAGGTTTACAGTGGCTGTTTTTCCTGGTAAGCTTTGTTGGAGGCAAGGG
>CAZDHN010000233.1:0-8962 GCA_964505115.1 uncultured Planctomycetaceae bacterium | reverse complement strand
GCGCGGTGCTGTCGCCGCCCGAGCGGCTGAATAGCACGGCGGGCTGGCCGCCGATTGCGTCGGACACGCGGATCGGCATCAGCGACTTAGCTTGGGCATGATGGTTGTAGTCCGACAAGTCGTCCCACTGAGCGACGTAATCGACGTCATCGCTGTCGTCCGAGTCGAACGTGAAACTGTCTAAGTCGGACGCATCGAGCCAAAGCCGCAGATCGTCGGCGTAGGGCGGATCAGCGTCGGCCGAGCCGGCCACAAGACCGACCGCCACCAGCGCGGCCGCCACGATAAAGAGCCCTCTGGCCGGTCGATTCGCGTACATGACAATATCCTCTCGCATAAGTAGGTTCACAATCCCAGACTCATTCATATTTAATCTATCGTAACAAGCGGATCAAGCGTTTTGCTACCCCCCGATCTCGGGAGAGAGGGTTCGCGGGGCGTCTGATTTGCCGCGTCGGGCGAGCCCAACGGCTAGGATCGCCTAACCGAGTGCTCACATTACCCAACGTCACGGCACGCGCAGCACGATCTTCTGCCGTGGATGATCCTTATCCAGAGGCACGCGGATTTCAATCCGGCCTTCGGAGGCCTCGGCGCGGCCGTCCTTGCGATAGGGATTGTGCGGCAGCGTGGGCCAGTGCAGCGTGGCCGAGGCGGGCAGCGTGAGCCGGTAGCCCGCGTGACGAAGCTCGCCGCCAAGCTGCTGGGGTGTCATTGTGACGGGCTTTTTGTCCAGCGTGAGTTTTTGGCCGCCGGCTGTCTCCAGCGGTTTGCCCAGCCGGGGAATCAACGTCAGGTGCGCGGCCACCGGCAGGCCCGAGTCGACGGTCGATTCGACCAGATACTCCAGCGTTTGCTCATCGACCAGATTGACCCGCACGCGGCAGGTTTCCTTGCCGTAGGTCAGATCCAGCCCGAGCGGTTGGCGAAGCAGCTTGGCGGCCGTCGGAACGTGGTACAGTTCGCCCTTGGCTAGGAATTTTGGCCTGATGTCGCCCGGCTTGTGTGCCAGCAGGGCCATGTCGCCCACGGTAAAGCTACTCCAGGCGGGCTGGAGCTTGGTGTTGCCGCCACCGAGTATCAGGCCGATCTTGTCGTGGAAGACGCTGGCGAAGCTCTGGCGGTCTTGTATCCAGCGCGACTTGACAACCGCTCCCGTGTAGGCCGACAGGCAAACGAACCAAGGCCCTTGTCGCAATGTGGCCGCCCGATCGCTGCCGCCCTCGGTGAGGACAAAGAGTCCGCCGGGCGCGGCGGCATTTTCATCCTCGACGGGGTTTTCATCCTCGACGGACCCCTCCTCGCCATACAGCAAGAGCGAGGCGATCAGGTCGGCCGTCAAGCCGCCTGCTGGCTTGTCCAGCAGTGGCACCCACCGCAACCAGAGTGTAACACGGGGCGACTTGGTTTTCAGCCCCTCGGAGGATTTCAGGGACACGATACTGATTTTTCGTAGCCACTCGCAACACGCAAGCCCGCCGGCCAAAAACGTGTCTTGAAATTGGCCGCCCGCCCTGATATGTTCGTTTGTATTGGATTACCGTGCGCGGGCTGTTTCGTTCCTTGATAATCCATTACCTCACAATGCACTCCAATGGAATTTTTTTGCCCGTGAAGCATGCGTCTAAAAATTCCCACCCCGACACGCTCTCACACGAGGATTTCCCGCATGAAACACCGCATTACTCGCCGGAATTTGTTCACGGGCGCATTGACTGCCGCCGGCGTTGCCGTGCTTCCGGACGGTTTGTCGGCGGATGAGAAAACCGGCCTGCGTCCGATGACGAGCGGCGTGAACGGTTGCCACCTGATGCCCGGCGCGGAATTCTACGTCTCCATCGACAACAAGGGGCTCTGGCCGAACTTGACCAAACTCCCAAACGGCGAACTGGCCGCCGCCATCTACAACCATCCCAGCCACGGCTATGGGAGCAACAGCGACGTCGAGCTATGGGTCAGCAAGGATGGTGGCCGCGGCTGGGAGTTTCGCGGCCGGGTGACCGATCACGCCGACAATCCAAACGCCATCCGCATGAATCACGCCGTCGGCCTGAATGCGGCCGGCGAGTTGGTTGCCATCGTCAGCGGCTACCAGGAGCGGCAGCGTCTGCCGTTGCTGCCCCTACAACTCTGCATATCGCGCGACCAGGGCAAAACCTGGGAGCGAAGCATCCTGGATATCGATCAAGTCCCCTACGGCGATATCATCCTGATGCCCGACGGACGGTTGCTCTGCTCGATGTACCGTCGCGATAGCCAGCAGCCGAAACGCTTCAAGTGCTCGGCCTTCTTCAGTAAAGACGGAGGTCGGAGTTGGGGCGCCGAGGTCTTCGTCGCCGACACGAGCGAAACGCACATCATCCGCACAGCGAAGGGCGTACTGCTGGCCGCCGGGCGGACCGGCTGCCTCGACTCGATGGATCGTGTCCTGCCGCACGGCAGCGGCGAAATGTTGTTCCGCTCCGAGGATGACGGGAAGACATGGTCGCCGGGCAAGCCGCTCTCGCCACAAGGGCAGGAGAATGCCCATCTGCTCGAATTGAAGGACGGCCGCCTACTCTGCTCGTTCACCAGCCGCATTCCCGGCCTGTTCGGCGTTGTGCTGCGGATGAGCGAAGACGGGGGCCAGCGCTGGTCGATGCCCGTCGTGCTGATTTCCATGCCCGGCCGCGACTGGCACAAGACCGATTGCGGCTACCCATCGAGCGTTGAGCTCGACGACGGCAGCATCGTCACGGCATACTACTTCGGCCCCAAGAAGCCGGAATGGGCCGCCCACGGCCTGCCCTGGCACCAACGCTACCACATGGGCACCGCCCGCTGGAACCTCGCCTGTTGGCCGACGGATGGCTAACGGCGGGAGGCATGCCCGCCACCACGATGCGGCGTCAGTCGACCAAATCAAACGCCTCGGTGATTTCGCCGGCGCCCGCTGGGATGCTGATTTCCAGCTCGGATCGGGCGTTGTACTTCTCGGGAATGTACTGCTGCATGGGCGGGCCGCCGACGTCTTGATAGTTGCTCGGAAGCGAATCCTCGCCCGGAGCCTACGCACCCACGAGCACGGCCGACCCCGAACCGGTGAAGGTTTGTATTGTGTGGCCGAAACAAGTACGAGTCCTTGGCCGCCGCCCCCAGTCGCTCGCGACGCAGCATCGCGGCCAGGCTCTTCTCTTGTGGCGGGGGAGGCAAATCAGCCGGTAATCTACCGTTTTCAGGGTCTCTAGCCCCCTTGACAGACTGCTTTCCTTAGGTGAAAATCCAAGCCATCATTAGGGGTGATACCGTCGAGCAGTACCCGCTTGCACCCATTTTGGAAATATAAACCCAGAACCAGAAGGGTCGCGCGGAGAAGCAGTTTTGCGGACTGGCTCTGAAAACCCCGACTCGGAAGGCGTCGCGTCCTTATGCCCATGAACCACCGGCAAGCAAACGAACGAACCGAGAATTACGTATTGTGTCCCCGGAGTTCCCAGCCGGGAGGCCGGGACATTGACCCACACAAGCTACGCCGCGTGTTCTCAAGCGTCTTCATGCTGTCGATGTTAGTTTTGGTAGGCTGTTCGGCTGATCAATCGCCTCCACCCGCACCTCAAAAAACGACCGTGCCTTGGCTGAACGGCGATTGGTTCCTGCTGGGCGTCAATTACCCGTGGATCCATTACGGTCATGACTTCGGAGAATGCGCATGGGGACATGATGGGGTCTCTACGGAAGAAAGCCGCAAACAGTTGAAAGCAGACTTCGCGGAGATGAAACGGCAGGGGGTTCACGTGGTTCGCTGGTTTCTTTTTGGTGATGGCAGGGCTTCGCCCGAATTCGACTCCGACGGATTCACAACAGGTCTGGATCAACAATTCTATCGAGACCTCGATGTAGCTCTGGCCATTGCGGAAGAACACGACATCTATCTGATTATAGTGCTGCTCGATTTTCATCTGGCCAAGAAAGCCGAAAACGTCAAGGGTGTGCAAACCGGTGGTCGCTCTGAACTGATTACGCATGCGGGGAAGCGTAAGGCGTTCTTGGAGAAGGCATTGAAGCCCCTCCTGCAGAAATACGGGAATCACAAGAATATTATTGCCTGGGATGTCATCAACGAGCCCGAAGGGGCGATGGACATTCCTGGCGGTCGATGGGTGGAAGAGCCCGTCAGCGCCGAAGCGATGCAATCCTTCGTCAAGGATGCGGTCAGACATATCCATAAGGACGCGACCCAGCACGCCACTTTGGGCAGTGCTTCGCGTCGCTGGCTGGATTACTGGCGGGGATGCAATCTCGACTTCTACCAGTATCACTACTACGACAAAATGGAAAGCGAATGGTCGCTAGAATATCCATGCGCACAACTCCGTTTGGACAAGCCGTGCATTGTTGGTGAGTTCCCGACGAAGAACAGCCGGATAAGCCTGCAGAAACACCTCGACATCATTCATGAGCAAGGATACGGAGGCGCGTTGGCTTGGAGCTATCGCGCGGAGGATGACGAATCCGACTTTGGTTCTTGTCGTGAGGCGCTAGGCCGGTGGTCACGCGAGCACGAGCCTCTCGTAAACATCAAGCCAAAGCAATAGGCGGACGTGGTATCACTTGCGGGGAAACCACACTGGCGACGTCAGAAACGACTAGTTCGTGATGCCGCGTGCTTTCCACGTTGAGAAAGCCGGCACTTGGAGCAAAGCATCACGTCAAGCGCAAACGCTCGATCGAAAGGAAAGACAGGCATGAGTTCAGCAAGCGACTCGCCAGATGAACGGTCCGACCAAGATGCCACGGGCGAACAGAAGCCGCAGGAGATGCTGGACGCCGGGCGAGAATCACAGAAGACGCCACCCGTGGCGAAGAAACCACAGACGGCACCAAGGACAGGCGGAAAGGCACACACGACGCCAACCCCGGCGCGGAAGGCACGGCAGGCATCAACCGCGCTGACGAAACCGAAGACGCCACCAGGGCTGGGCGAGAAGCCACGGGAGGGGGCAAGCGCGCGGCAGAAACCAAAGGCAGCGACCACTCCGTCGCGTGAGTTCCACCCGAACCCGATTGTTTCGCAAGTGATAATTCCCCTCTTTGTACAGATCGTGGGGGGTGTGATTTCCGCCTGCATCGTTTTCATGCTCCAACGGTATGTGGTACACTCGCAAGGTTTCTTGGATCGCACGGAAATATTTGTGTTGTCCCTCGCGGGAATGGTGATTGCAGTCGCGTTTTTTTTCGGGGTGTGTTGGATGGCGTATTCTTGGCGGATGAAAAAATCTGAATCTGCGCGACGCTCGGCAGATCAAGAACTCCCACCAGCGCTAAGTACACGGCAAGAACCACCGGAGTTTCCAAAGACAATCATCATCGTTGGGTCTATCATCATTGTCGCTGTCGCTACCGCTATTCTGGTTGCGCTGGGAAGTGGGCAGTTCACGCCGAAGGTGGTTCATGAGTGGGATTTTGAATCGCCTTCGGGAAACGAGTGGGGAATATACGATGAGCCCAGCGGGCGAGTCATCAAGAGTGACCAAGTAGCGGTGAAAGCAACCGCTTTCGCCAAAGATGGTCACTGCTTGGAAGTAATTAACAACAATCATACCGCACACTCGGCCACGGAAGATCCCGCAATCAAGCGATGGCCTGCTGTCGCATATGAGGCCGGACTCGAAAGGACAAGACTGACCGCGCTGGTCTACATTCCAGAAGATGCCCAGTATCTCTACGCTGACGCGGAGTTCTTTCTGTTTGCCGGAATGGGAAAAGAATGGAAAGAGAGTAGCTCCGGGATTTTCGGCGAGGGCGTGGTGCTGATCCCAGGGAAGTGGGTCGAAGTGTCTTGGAATCTCCGTCCACTCAAGACGGCAGGCTGGCCCGAACCGTGGCCGTGGCGGCACATCTTCGGCATTCAGCTTTACGTTGCGTCGGAGAAAGGCTCTAAGGTCTACGACGGGCCGATTTACATCGACAACGTAACGATCTACAAATGACGCACCGGCCATTGCAGACCTCAATTCTGGACCGGCGTTGAACATCCGCTGATCCACCTTGCGTGCAGAACGCCCGCTGTCTATTGCGATAACGCGGCACTGGTCAATCTGGCACATGGGAACGGTAGAATCCAGTTGACGACCTGGAAGTGCGGCGTCAGTCGAGCAAATCGAATGATTCGGTGATTTCGCCGGCGCCCGGTGGGATGGTGATTTCCAGCTCGGATCGGGCGTTGTACTTCTCGGGAATGTACTGCTGCATGGGCGGGCCGCCGACGTCTTGATAGTTGCTCGGAAGCGAATCGCCACGCTCGGCGAACTTGGGATCGACGCGCTGGGCCGTAATCTTGACCTTATGCGTTCCGACGGGAACGCCGCCCTTGCCATCCACCGTGTACTTGCCGTCGATAATCTCGGCCCCGGAAAGCGGCGCCTTGGTGCCTTTGGTCGGAAGGAAAGTAATCCGGCCGCTCGGCAGCGGTTCGCCATGGTACGTGACCGTGCCGCCGACGATAACGCGCTCGGGACCCTCGCGGCCACAGCCCACAAGCGTCGCCGCCACAATGTAGACGCAACAGAGAAGAAGGCGACCGTAGCTTGTTTCGTGTTGCATGATAGTGCTTCTCGAAGACTCGATACCCCAAATCCGAAATCTGAAATCTGGTATCTGTTCAGCCGAATGAAGCAAACCACGGATTTCACGGATAACACGGATACGTTGAGAATCGCGCAACAATGACGCTAGCATTGTCTTCTCCGTGTAATCCGTGAAATCCGTGGTCAATTGCTTCAGACGGCTGAAGTGTTACGAAATCCGAAATCTGAAATCTGAAATCATAAATCTCAGAACCCGCCCGACACAACGTCCCCTTCGGCACGGGTGGTTAGCGCGGCGAGCGTCACTGAATCGATAGTCTCCGCGATGAAATGGACGCTGCCGTCGCCAAATGCGAAGTGGCAGCCGCCCGGATGAAAACTGGAAGGATCCGTGGCGTGGTGGGAGACAAGCTTCCCGCCGCCGGGGACGGTAAACGGTCCGTTAATGCCGTTGGCCGTATCGCCAATGTTCCACGATATCCAGAACCGTGAAAGGTGCGACCCGGCGCCTCCGCCGGTGACTTCTCCGATCATCAGCGTATTGCTTGTGCCGTCGGTCACGTCGGCGATCCGGCAGGGTTGCCGCTCGGCCATCATCCCGTCCGCCAGCCTGTATTGCAGCGGCCACCAGTTCCCGCCGTCGCAGGTGAACTCCTGGCTGTCGGCCACGCCGACCATGTTCGTCTGGCGGAGGTCTTCCGGTGTGTTCGGGCTGTCCCAACTGCAACAGGTCACCAACTCGCCGCCCTGGGGATCGCTGGGGCAGAGGTACGCCGGGATTACGGTCTCGCCTGCCTTTCGAGTGTTCTTGCCCGGATTGGCGGGGTTCTCCGGCTCGAAATAGCTGAAGCCATAGCTGGGGCTGTCGGCCTGAATGAAATCGACCATGTCGTACACCTGCTGCTGCTCGATGTACGGCAGAATGAAGACCGACCAACTGAAACCGCCGTAGTACCGGCCCATGGGCGTGCCGCAAGCGGCCGGAGTGGCACTTGTCCCCATGATGAGGCCGGGCGGAAAACTCCTGTGCGCCGCGTGGTAGTTGTGCATCGCAATGCCGACCTGCCTGAAGCCGTTAGCGCATTGCATCCTCCGCGCCGCCTCCCGGGCAGCCTGCACGGCCGGCAGCAACAGCGCGATCAGAATGCCGATGATCGTGATGACGACAAGCAGCTCAACGAGCGTGAACGCTCGGGATTTCTGATTTCGGATTTCAGATTGCAGTAGAACCAAGAGACCAACCTATGACTACGGAGTAAACAAAGACCTCGGATAGAAGAAGAGGAAGCCCGTGTCCGAGCCCACGATCAAATCTGCTTTACCATCGGCGTCGAGGTCGGCGAACGTGATGCCCATGCTGTGCTCCGAGACCATGCGTTTGAAAGGCTTCCCCCCTTGGAATTTCAGCAGCCCTTCATTCTTGAAAACGGGGTGGCTCTGGTCGCCGACGTTTCTATGGAAGTATATGGCCGAGAAGTCCCCCAGCATCAGGTCGTAGTCGCCGTCGCCGTCCCAGTCGACCGCCGCGAACTTCGTGCGCGCACTGGTGGATGGTCGTTTTCCCGAGAATACCTTGCCGTCGTCCAATCGCAACGGCGTCTTGGAGCGAAATTGAAGTGGCTGCCCTCCCTCGTTGGTGTAGAGAGTCACCACGCCCTTGTAGTCAGGGCAGACGACGTCGATATCGCCGTCGGCGTCCCAGTCGGCCGCGGCGGCCTTCAGTCGCCAGTGAGTGCGCAACGGCTTGCCGTCCACGACGAAATCGACGCCGGGCGCGAATTTTGCCTTTCCCGTCTTGGCGATGTTCTCGAAGTACTTCCACCTACCCTTGCTGGCTTGTACGAGGAGATCGACATCGCCGTCTCGATCAAAATCGGCCGCCTCGGGGTTCGCGTATCCCCAATACTTATCGTTCGATTGCACGCCCTCGCCAAAGAACATGATCGTCTTGCCGCCGGCCTTAACGGGGATGCCTTGGGCAAAGTCTGGTTTCTTCGGTGTGCCCTGGTTCTCGAAGTAGATGAGGAGCACGCCTTCGTTCCCGCATACGAGGTCGATGTCGCCGTCTTGGTCGAAGTCGGCCGCGGTGGGAACGGCGAACCCACCGGTGGTGAGCCGGGCGTTCTTCGTGCGCAGCCTGCCCTGATAAGTCAGTTTCCGCTTGGCGTTCGTACCCGTGTTTCGATAGTAATAGAGGAAGCCGGTCGTTGAACCTATCAACATGTCGGACAGGCCGTCCTCGTCCCAATCGACGACCTCCGCCGAGATGTTTGATTTCGGAATGGTCGGAAGCATGTCGTGGACGAGCAGCCGCTTGCCGTCGGCCTGGAGGAAGCCGCGGTCGCTGAGAATGGCAGCACGTCGTGTTCCGACGTTCTCGAAGTAGTGGATTCCGT
>CAZDHN010000232.1:0-8967 GCA_964505115.1 uncultured Planctomycetaceae bacterium | reverse complement strand
AAACTTGCTGCTAGCAACAACTTACGGAAAACTACGCTTCAGCCGGATGAACCAATTACAACAAGGATGTGGGTAAAGTCAAGTCGCGGGCGACAGGGCTAACAGGTCGGGTCGATTTGGACCAGGCCCTCCATCCATGATATGGCCTTATCGCCTGATGGGCAACCGCTGGCGTGGGAATTCGGCGATCCGGGGCTACCCGCCGTTGTGCTTCTGTCGATAGCACTTGTCGCAGAGCATCTGGATGTTGCTTTCCGCGACGGCTCCGCCTTGGCCGAGCGGTTTGACGAAGTCGAATTCCAGTTGCCGGTGGCCGCCACACTGGGCACACTTGCCGCCCGATTGACGCCAGACCGCCACCCGTAGCCGCTCGGGAATCGAATCGGTGTCGGGCAAGACGGCCGTCGCCGAGCCGCCTCCGCTCAGCCGGCCAAGCTTCTGTCGGTCGGTCTGCAACGCATTGAGAAAGACCAGGGCAATGCCTTCCTTGCTGGCAGCCGTCTCGGACGGTTTGAGTTCCCACACCCGTTCGCCAAACAAGTAGCAGGGCGTGTTATGCGGACTTCGCTGCCACCACGACAGGGGCGTGTCCTCGGCCAGTGCGGCGTTTGCTTCCATCAGTTCCGCATGGCTGTTGAAAGCGTGGACCGTGTGCAACGGCAAGTCCAGAGTGCAGTGGAGAATCGAGAACGGATTCTGAATCGGCCGGTACTTGGCAAAAAAATCAGAAACCGGAAGGAACCTCGAATCGTGCTCCACCGCACGCTTGCCGTACTTGTCGTTGAACGACGCAACGTACTCGCGAAGCACCTCCGCCACTTCCTGCCGGGCCTGCTCGACCTCCGGCGAGAAGGGCGAGCGCTTGGCGGCCGCTTCGACCTCCTCGCGCCGCTTCAGAAGCCGGTCGGCGTAGCCCAGATACTCCGCGAACCGGCGATCCTCTGGCAACTCGGGCGAGTAGACGAAGTTGCCGTAGTCGAGCATATTGGTGATGCTGGGCATTGTTGCGGTCGCTGCCGGATAGAGATTTGGTTACACTCCCCCTCATGCCAAACGGCACGTTCCTCATATAAACAATACCATATCCCAAGCAGTTTGTCGGGGGGTGCCGTGCGGCGAATAGATGTTATTGCAGCCGACCACGAGGCTTGCCGCTGGAGCCGTATCAGGCTAGGATCGGGCGACAGATCCCCAAAATCCCCCCCAGAACATGCCCAGAGGTGGACCACATGAAAATTGCACGTTTCGCGACGATAATCCTACTTTGCACGGCTGCCTCGGCTCCGGCCGCCGATTGGCCCATGTATCGGGCCGACGCCGCGCGGAGCGGCTATACGGCCGAGCAACTGCCCGATAGCCTGGCGCCGGCCTGGACCCGTCTGCCACGTCATCAGCCCATGCCGGCCTGGCCGAGCCGCAACCGGCTGCTCTTCGATCGGGCCTATCAGCCGGTGATTGCCGACGGAACGCTCTACTTTGCAGGCTCGGCCGACTGCAAGCTCTATGCCCTGGATGCCGCGACCGGCAAAACTCGATGGTCCTGCTTCACCGGCGCGCCCCTGCGATTCGCGCCGCTGGTCTGGCAAGATCGCGTCTTCGTGGCGGGCGACGACGGTTACCTCCGCTGCCTGGCCGCGGCCGACGGAAAAGAACTCTGGAAACTACGCGGCGGCCCCAAGGACGACGTGCTACTGGGTAACGACCGGATGATCTCGCGCTGGCCGGCTCGGGGTGGGCCCGTCCTGGCCGACGGCATCCTCTATTTCGCCGCCGGCATCTGGCCTACGGAGGGTATCTACATCCATGCCGTCGAACCGGCCAGCGGAAAGGTGCTTTGGTGTAACGATTCGTCGGGCGGAATCGAGATGGACCAGCCGCACGGGGGCGCCCGGGCGAAGAGCGGCACGTCGGCACAAGGCTATCTGGTTGCGCACGGCGATACTCTATTCGTGCCGACCGGTCGTGCCGTGCCAGCATTGTTCAACCGGCCGGACGGAACGTTCCGCTGCTTTCCTCTCCAGAGATTCACCAAGAATGGCGGCGCCGATATCGTTGCCATCGACGACTACTTCCATAACTTCGGCATGATCTACCCGAACGACTTCAGTGCCAATCCGTTTCGGGCCGGCACGCGGGTTGCCTTGCATCCCGACTACATCATCGCGTCCACGAAGACCGGCCTGGCGGCATTCGATCGCAAGCAGCCCTTTGTACCGGCGGAGAAAGTCGGCCGCCGGGGCAAGAAGATGACGGTGCTTCAACCCGGCGAGCCCAAGTGGACCGCCGCGCTGTCGCACGACGCCGACGCCGCCCTGATTGTCGCCGGCGATAAGGTCGTGGCCGGCGGAAACGGAAAGGTGTCGCTGCTGGATATCGCCTCGCACAAAACGCTCTGGACCGCCGCAGTCGACGGCAACGCCGCCGCGCTGGCCGTGGCCGACGGCCGGCTCTTCGTCGGCACCGATAAGGGCACGATACAATGCTTCGCCGCCGGCGCGGCGAGCCCCGTGGTAATCCAGCCGCCCAAAGCAGTTGCGCCCAGCGACGATTCCCCCTACGCGGCAGCCGCCGAAGAGATCATCCGCCGCGCCGGGGTTCGGGAGGGATACTGCCTGGACGTCGAATGCGGCGACGGACGCTTGGCGCTCGAACTGGCCAAGCGAACGAAGCTGCAAATTTACGCGGTCGATAGCGATCCGGCCAAGGTCCGTGCCGCCCGGCAAATGCTCGACGCGGCAGGATTGTACGGCGTGCGGGTCACGGTCGACACGACGGAACAAGCGCCGCCCAACTGGTTCGCCGATCTGGTCGTCTCCGGTCGTTCGGTGACGCAAGCCGTTTCGAAGGAAGCAAGCGCGACGGCCGCCCGATCGGTGCGTCCTTGTGGCGGGATAACGTGCGTCGGCCGACCGGGTGCGATGCGACAATCGGTTCGCGGCCCGTTGGAGGGCGCCGGCGATTGGACGCATCAATACAGCGGCCCCGGTAACAGCCTCTGCTCGGCCGACACTCGGGTTCGCGGCCCGCTGAAGATGCTCTGGTTCCGCGACACCGATTTCTTCCTCCCCAACCGGCACGGGCGCGGCCCGGCGCCTTTGGTCCGCGACGGGCGGATGTTCGTCGAGGGCGTCAACGCCCTGCGAGCGGTCAACATCTACAACGGACGAACGCTTTGGGAATATCCGTTGGAAGGCATTTTGCAGCCCTATCATCAGGATCACTTGATGGGCGCCGCCGGCACGGGCAGCAATATGTGCCTGGGCGAGAACCGGATCTTCATCCACGGCGGCGACAAGTGTCTGGTACTTGATGTCCGCGACGGCAGCGAGGTTTCTCAGTTCAAAACGCCGGCCCAGCCCGACGGCAAGCCGGGCACCTGGGGTTTCATCGCGCATGTCGACGGCACGCTGTTTGGCTCGCTGGCCAACACGCGGCACGTGGTCAGGCATTGCTATCAGAAGGGCGACATGAGCCGGTTGTTTTCCGAATCGCTGCTGTTCTTCGCCATGGACGCGGCGACCGGGCGGATCAAGTGGAGCTACCGGCCCAAGCATTCAATACGCCACAACGCCGTCGCCATCGGGCTGGGCAAGGTCTTTCTGATCGATCGCCCCTTGGCCTCGATCGACCGGCTAGATTTCAATCTCGCCCCGTTGCAGGCCCAAGCCAGACAACTGGCCGAAAAGAACGGTACCAAAGCGGCCGACGAACTGGCCCGGCTGACCGAGCATCGCCCCGGCCGCCTCTTGGCCCTCGACAGCCAGACTGGCAAGCCGGCCTGGCAGACCGGCGACGACGCTTTCGGCACGCTGCTGGCACTCAGCGTAAAACACGACGTGCTTCTGATGGCCCGGCAGCCCACGCGGTTCCAGCTCAAGTCGGAGGCCCAACCGGGCCGGATGGCCGCGTTTCGGGCGTCCGACGGCCGGCCGCTTTGGGACGAACAGGCCGACTACAAGTCGCGGATCATTATCAACGACCGGACCATCTACGCCCAACCCGCTGCCTGGGACCTGCTGACCGGCAAGCAACTGCCCTTCACGTTCACCCGCTCGTACGGTTGCGGCACGATAGCCGGCTCGCGTCGGATGATCGTCTTCCGCTCGGCCACCCTCGGCTACATCGACCTGGAGGGCAGCCGGGTAACCGAGAACTACGGCGGCATCCGCCCCGGCTGCTGGATCAACGTCATCCCCGCCGGCGGCCTCCTCCTAATGGCCGACGCCGCCAGTTGGTGTAGTTGCAGTTATCTGAACCAAGCCACCTGCGCGTTGCAGCCGGGTGAGGAGACGGCAGCGGATGGTAAGTCCGACGAGAAATGAACTGTGAAGCAACCGGCAAACTCGAAGGAAGCCTCAATAGAAGTACCGGGCAACGTTTGATTCCCCTGCCCACCCCTTTGATTACGCTTGAGTGAGGGTGCTGAATATGCCGCGTCCCGAATCGCATCGTATTGACGAGAGGGCGAAACGAGTATTCGAAGGTTCGTTGCCAGATAGCTGGGTTCCGCGCGAACAGCATCCAGACTATCGCATTGACTATACGACTGAGATATTCAACGGCGACCAGTCAGCCGGGCTGTTCTGGCATGTTCAACTGAAAGGTGCCAAAAAACCTCGTCGGCTAAAAGCGAGCAGGGCCGTATCGTACTCGATGGACGTCGATCATTTGAAGTACTATTTGGACAAAGTTGCGACACCAGTGTTCTTGGTTCTCGTCGATACGACTAGGCAAGAAGGCTGGTGGGTGTTTCTTCAGCAGTACATTGAAAGCGAATTGCATGCCGATTGGCGAACGAAGTCTTCCGCGACCATTCGGCTTCCTTTGGCGAACTCGATTCACGACTCCACCACGCTTCAAGAGGCAGTGTCGGATGCAACGCAATACATGCGAGAACTCCATCCCTCCTCGGTCTCTGCTTCACTGAGTGCCGAAAAGAACCGCATGGAGTCTCTTGATCCGCGGTTCGAAGTGGAGATCACCGCGGTACAAGACGAAACGCAATACTTTCTGAAGCCCGTAGCGAACGACGTCAGTTTCAGTTTGCATTTCAAGAGCGAAGAAGCAGTTGCTAAGGCAAGAGAGCTTATCGAAGCAGGGGGTCGGGTTGATTTCGTAGAGGGCGAGGCCGAAATTTCCGGGCTGGTCAATGAGTGGATAGCCGGCTATGAGTTCGTCGCAATCGATACGACAAGAAGAGCCCCCGCAATGATACAATTCTCTGCATTGGATGAGCTAGAGAATCGGCGAGTGCATCTTGATGTGAACGGTGAATTCGCGGGCGGATCGAAGCGAGGCAAGTTCACGTGCGAGCTTCCGGGCGGTTTGATTACGATCGTTCTTCCGATTGACTCTAAAAATACAGAAACGCCAATCAACATAGAGTTTGACTTCTCCAAGTGGGTAGGACGCGACGTTCGGGTGCTCCCGCATCTCGACGCCGTTGCTCCATTCTTCGAGCTTGTAAGCAAAGAGCAGTTTACGAAAGGCGAAGCCTTCATTGAAGTGGAAGTCTTCGTCTTAGGAAACCGAATGCTGAAGTCAACTGGTGATATCATTCTAACCACTCAGATGCAGTGCTACTCGGCCGTAATCGCGGGACTGCACAAAGCACGAGAGGTAGCCAGAGAATTAGGGATTGCAGCAACGATCCCAGCAGACATGGGGCCGCGACACATCCACGACATCGAAGTCGTGTTTGGTTTACTAAAACACGGCGCACACACTTTTCCGACGCCACACGCGACGACGTGTCACGTTGTAGAGAAGGGGGTATTTGAACAACAGATAGACAGCATGAAGGTGAAAGGATCTGAGATGTCCACGTTTCGAGGTGGCGGCTATCCATTCTTATCAACAGTTGTGGACATCGGATTTCAGAAGGTTACTCTCTCCGCCATGACGCTTGACGAATCCCAATGCGTCGAAGTGGATAGCCTATACAGGAAAGTTGTAGTTATTGCAGAAGAGAACTGTATCTGCACATTGCGGCAATGTACGGCGTCGGAAACCAAGACGCTGGCAAGTAAGCGACCTCCTGAATCGAAGGGTGATTCGGCGGGTGGCACTGTTTAAGTGTGCCACTGGCTCCGCCAGTGCTTCCGTCGGAACTCTTTGACAATGGCTACTTGGGGCATGCCGTGAATCCCGGGCAGGAGACGCAGTCGCCGCACAGTCTTTCGATGTGCCATTTCGCCTTCCTCCGACCGTAACACAATGGAACTTCAAGAACACCCAAAGCACTGGCGGAGCCAGTGGCACACGGCGCCCAACAACGCTCCCATCCAATGATGTAATCCTAACGCATCAGTCGCGGGGGTGCAACGGGCCGGGTGACTTCGGGCAGGCACCCAATGGTCTGTTATCGGGGCGGGGAAGTGGGCGATATCGGCCCGGTAGCCTCCGCGAAAAAGCGGCGGGCGAGGGGTGAAGGGGCGCGGGATGGGCGATGGCGTTCCGGTCGGGGCTTTGGCGGCGGTCGGCGTAAATGCTTGGCGGGAAACACGCTACGTTCCGGCTGCGCGGTTGTCGGCATGATCGGAACGCCGCGCCGCCCAGGAAAGACCTAGTAACACTACCGGAAACCTGCCCGTTACGCGATGGAACCTCAAGAACGCCCAAAGCACTGGCGGAGCCAGTGGCACCCGGCGGGAGTTACGACCGCGAACATGATTGCTAGGGGTATGTTTCCCGATTCAATTTGAGCAAGTAGACCAAGAACTCCGATCGGTGCAACGATGAACAAGACGATCGCTTGACTTCTGGCATTCGGACTCATGTTTGTGCTTCTCCCAGGCAAGGCGACGTCGGGTGTGCCGAACCTATCGGCACTATCCTTGTGGAATATCATTAGGACATTGTCCGCGAAAGCGAGCAACTTCGCGAACTCGTGGAATGCACCATCCACGGCATGGAACCGGTCGTCCGCCAGTGAATCGAACTCGCCCAGAAAGGCCGCGCGGCCGCTTTCGCATCTCCCAGCCATACGCAACTATACACCGGCAAACCACGTCAATGCCGGGGCTCACCACGTATTTGGGTCACCCCGGAGGCATGGCGTACCTCATGGTATGTGTGGCATTTGCGCCTTGGGGCCAATTCGCCGCCTGGTGATTCGCCGCGTACCCGCGCCGGCTGCCCGAGGCCGAAGAACGTTTCGTATATCGCCATTCGTCCATCCGTGGCGAGTGCGATTGTATCTCACGGATGCGTCCGCCGATCCGCTGGAGGACCTGGCTGGCCCGAGGCGGCTTGCCTGCATAGATGCACCAGTTCGGATACAACAGCTTGGAGTTCCTTCAACTCGTGGTCGGCGCGCAGATAATCACAAATGATGCGGGCAGTCTCGGTGATGTTGTCAAAGCCGTACAGTCCCGCCGATCCCTTGAGTTGGTGCGCCAGCTCGAATAGCAGAGTGCTATCGCCTTGTTGAAAAGCCTTGTCGATCCGTTCTGCCCGCGTGGGCAACTCTTCGCGAAACTCATTCAAAAGCGCGGCAACCTTGCCCGGATCAAGTATGCGGCTGCCGAGAAGTCCTGTCGACTCCCGGCCAGTTTCCGGGGTGCCACTTGGGCACGCCCCCGCGGCCGCCGCCGGCCCTTGTCCCAAGTAGCGCGTTAGAACGTCGCTCAATCCCTTGGTGGTGATGGGCTTGGTGATGTAATCGTCGCAGCCCGCCTCCAGGCATTTCTCGCGGTCGCCGGCCAAAGCATGGGCGGTCAGGGCCACGATGGGACCCTTCCAGCCGTGCTCGCGCAGCCATTGGGTAGCCTCGTAGCCGTTCATGCTCGGCATCTGGATGTCCATCAAGATCAGATCGAACGGCTTGCCCTCGGCTTGCGACTTCTCGGCCATTTCGCAAGCTAGGTGGCCGTCTTCGACAATCTCCGCTTCCAGGTTCATCGCTTCAAGGAACGGACGAAGCACGGCGGAAATATCGGGAACGTCCTCCGCCACAAGCACCCGACCGTGCAGGGTTACCGCGTGCTCCATCGAGAATGGTTTTTCCTCGACGATCGGCGTGACCTGGGCTGATTGCAGCATGCGCGCGCCGCTGAGCGAGCCCGCCTCAATCGTCAGGGTGAAGGTGCTACCCTTACCCAACTGACTGGTGACTTCCAAACGGCCACCGAGCGCCTCGGCCAGGCGCCTGGAGATGGCCAGCCCGAGGCCCGTGCCGCCGTAGCGGCGGGTCGAAGACCCATCCACCTGCGTGAACGGCTGAAACAGTTCGCCGATCTTTTCGGCGGGGATGCCGATGCCGGTGTCCGAAACGGCGAACCGCATGTGCGCGGAGCCGTCCGTTTCTTGCATACAGCGAACGGCAATGCGGACCGCGCCGCGCTCGGTGAACTTGACCGCGTTTCCAATCAGATTGGTGAGGACTTGACGCAAGCGCGTGGGATCGGTGTGGATGGTCTCGGGCAGTGGAAACTCGTAGTCAATCTCCAAAACCAGGCCCTTTTCTTCTGCTCGGGTCCGCACCACTGACAGCACGTCGTCGATGATTTGCTTTAAGGGCCAATCCACCCTCTCCAACGTCAGCCGGTCGGCCTCGATGCGCGACAGGTCCAGGATGTCGCTGATCAACTCCAGCAGTACTTTCCCGTTTCTCTGGATCACCTCGATGAACTCGTGCTGTTCCTGGTAGGGCCGGTTGGGGGCCATGAGCAGTTCGGTGAACCCCAGCATGGCCGTCAAGGGCGTGCGGAGCTCGTGGCTCATGTTGGCCAGGAACTCGCTTTTGGCCCGGTTGGCCGCCTCGGCCCGAACGGCCAGTCCCTTGGCTTCGGCCGCCGCCTGTTCGAGCCGCGTGTTGGCCGCCCGTAGGTCCTCCTCCGCCTGATTGTGCTCGGTGATGTCACGCGAAATCTCGATGACGGCCGCGGGAGTTCCGTTTTCGTTTCGTAGCGCCACGTTGGCCGTGCAGTAGAAGTCGTGCGTCTTTCCCTCTTCGTCGATGACCTG
>CAZDHN010000231.1:0-9036 GCA_964505115.1 uncultured Planctomycetaceae bacterium | reverse complement strand
ACCGTGGACGGCCGG
This sequence comes from uncultured Planctomycetaceae bacterium, assembly GCA_964505115.1. Taxonomy (GTDB): domain Bacteria; phylum Planctomycetota; class Planctomycetia; order Pirellulales; family Thermoguttaceae; genus CAZDHN01. The sequence goes on along the minus strand of CAZDHN010000231.1, from coordinate 9,021 downwards.
CCCGTAGCGTCCAAGCTCCGCTACGATTCCCCCCTGATTCGTTTGAACGATGGCGACACGCCGACCGTTATTCCTACCGGCAAGAAGACGCCGGATCGGTGAGCACGCCGCTGTCAGCGATTCGGGTGCCACTGCTGGCTTGTCCAGCAGTGCTTTCGCGAGGTTCATGCCTCGCACTGCTGGGCAAGCCAGCAGTGGCACCCCTTATCTACAAGCTGTTAGGACTAACGCCCCTCCTCGGGCCGGATGGCTTGGTAGAACTCGCTCATGCGCTTGGCTTTATCCATCTGCTTGCGCAACGCGCCCCAGCGAAAAACCATCACGCCCGTCGCGGGTAGACGTGTACCGTGATCCAACACGCTGCGCGCCTGCTCGACGGGCACCGCTTCGCCCCAATCGGAAAGCTGCACGATCGGCCAGATTTTGTTCCGCTCGTCCGGCTCGCCCTTGATGCCGAGATGGCCGCCGAGCCAGGCGGTCTGCCGCGAAATCCAGGCCGGATCGGTTGCATGGCCGAAGCGGGCGTGATAGGGCATGATGCTGAATACGTCGACGTACTCGGCCTGTGCCTTCAGGTCGATGGCCAGCTTGCCGCGCAGAGCCCCGTCCCGTTCGCGGTCGGTCCAGGGGCAGTGGAAGGTGCCGAGTAACGCCTTGGGCCGGGTCGAGTCGATGATCGATCGGAACTCGCGGACCCAATCGGTGAAAACGTCGCAACGCCACCGAACCCAGCGGTCGCGATACTTACCCAACAGCAACGCGGCCAACCGCGGTGTTGCCAGGTCGGGCAACTTGGTCTCGGTATCGCGCGAGAACTGGGCAAGGCAGCGCGGGCAGAAGCAGGTGTCGGGCAGGTCGGGCTCCGGGCGTTCCCAACTGGCGTGGGCGTGATGATAGTCGAGCCACATCCCGTCGACCTCGAAATCCTTTAGCACTTTGCGGAACTCGTCCATGCGAAACTTGCGATAGCCGGCGTGCGTTGGACAGATACCCTGCCAGCCGCCGGCGGAAGGACAGACCTTGCCGTCGGTGCCGACGGGGGCGGCGTCAGGGTGCTCTTTCAGGTAGCGGGTGAAGTGCATCGTGTTGAACTCGGCGAATACCCGGACGCCTTGCTTCTTCATTAGCGCGACCCGCTCGGCGCTAAGGCCGCCGGAACCCATGAAGATGGCGTTGATCCCGTGGTCGTCGAGCGTCTTCCCCTCTTCGATCAACTCGGTCGGGATGCCGCCATAAACGCCTCGAATCGTTACGTGCGAACGCTTCCCCTCCGCCAACGCCCCGCTCGCGGCCGCGCAAATGCACGCGCACGCCAGGAAAACGGTCACGCCGGTTGGTCTTTTCGAAAACATCATGCCCTCCGGTATCTGGATGCGTAAGCAGGCGGTTTGGGTACGCACACATTTTACCACCAGTCGCCGCACCATGCCAGGATGGGGGTGAATCGCGAGGGGCGTGCTTGCCCAGACGCGTCACGGGGTCTTGCAAGTGTGGCACGATTATCTAGAATTCTTGTTTGACCGCCACGAAAGGGGACAGGTCCATGTTTTCGGCCAACGGTTTGCGTGAGAAGACGTCTTCTGGCCGAAAAATGGACCAGTCCCCAACTGGTCGTAACCAGCCCCTGGCAACCTTAGATTGAGCCCCACAACAGGTGACGCAATATGCCCGTTACACTCAGCCAGTTCGCTCGGAATGTGACTGTCGAGACCGCCTTTGACGTTTTGGCCCGGGCGCGGCAGCTATCGGCCGGCGGCAAGGAGGTGATCGAGCTAGAGATTGGCGACAGCCCCTTCCCCAGCACGTCCGCCGCCAAGCGCGAGGGCCTGGCGGCCATCGAGCAGGACCGCTCGCACTACTGCCCGTCGGCCGGCCTGCCCGAGATGCGCGAGGCCGCTTCGCGGTTCGTCAACCGGGAGTACGGCCTGACGACGACGGCCGAGAACATCGTTATGGGGCCGGGCGCGAAGATATTCGAGCTATTGTTTTGCGAGACGTTCCTCGACCCGGGCGACGGCGTGCTGGTCTTCAGCCCGTACTTCCCGACCTACGTTCCGAACATCGCCCGGCGTGGCGCGCGGCTGTGGCTTTCCGACCTGAAGCAGGCCAACGAGTTTCGCCCCAATCTGGACGACGTTGCCCGCTTCCTCGACGAGGACCAGCATCCCAAGGCGATCTTCATCAACAGCCCGCATAACCCGACCGGTGGCGTGGCTACCGAAGAAGACCTGCGCGGTCTGGCCGACCTGGTGCGCGGTCGAGACATCGCCGTCTTCAGCGACGAGCCTTACGACCGGATGGTTTGGCGTGGCCGTCACCACACGATCAACGCCTTTGACGGGATGCTTGAGCAGTGCGTGGCCGCCTATACGTTCAGCAAATCGTACAGCATGAGCGGCTGGCGGCTGGGCTACGCCGTGACCAGCCCGACGATAGCCACCATGCTGGCCAATCTGATCAACACGGCCCTTTCCTGCACGCCGCCCATGGTGCAATTGGCCGGCGCGGCCGCCCTGGAGGAGGACAACGACGAAAGCCGCCGCGCGATGGACCTGTTCCGCGAGAAGGTCGAGTTGCTCGTGAGCGGCTTGAACCGGATCGACGGCATAACCTGCCTCGACCCGGGCGGGACCTTCTATGTTTTCCCCTCGGTTGCCCCAATTTGCCAGCGGCTGGGCATCAGCTCGCACGGCCTGGCGATGTACCTTCTCGAGGCGGCCGACGACCGGTTTGGCGTCGCCTGCCTGGGCGGCGAGTGTTTCGGCGCCGCGGGCGACGGGTTCCTCCGCTTCAGTTGCGCCGCGCCCAACGATCGGCTCCAGCAGGCGCTCGACTTCCTACCCACCGCCTTCGCCCGTCAAGACCGCGTCGATCGCTACCTCGCCGACCACCCCGAATACCGCCGTTAGCGAGGATTCCGCCGAGCGTGTACATCCGCGATGGCCCAGGACTGGCGGACTCCGGGGAAATTCCCGACTGCTTCAGCAGTTGCAGGTGATGTGGCGGCAAGGGGCTTGGCCACTGACCGTCGTTTCCAACGTTGCCATATTGAACCCGGCCGTTAGTGTTTGTGGTCATGGTCGCACCGGCTTCCTACTCGAAACCGCGTCGCCAAGGATCTGCTGGACCAAGACCCCTTGCTCTCAAGAGGTCTCCATGGCATAATCTCTCCCCTGGTTTCCTGCTCCGGCTGTCTGAATTGCAGGATGCTTTGGTCCGCAACATGCGAGAAGACGATGAGACGACTCACGCACGTTCCTATTATCCACTCAGCCGTCGACCTGGGATCATTATCCGAGTCGGTCAAGGCCCATTATGCCAAGGCGGTGGGCGGGGGTGACTGGAGCCAGCGGGAGAAGGCCGTTACGGAGATCTGGAAGCAGATACGGAAGAGCATCGAGGCCCTGCATCTTGATGACCAGCGCGTGCGGATCTATCAGGACGGGTTGCCCGTGTGTGGATTCGAGGAGAAGATTGTCCGCGAACTTTCCGAGGCGGGAAGCTACAACCACCAATTGATCGTCGAACTCCTCGCCCTAGGCGCCACGCTGGAGGGAACGGAGGACCCGCGGTTGTTGATGGAGGAATATGAGATGCAGAAGGAGTGCATGGCGAACCAGACGATCTCGGATCGAGCGAGTGAAGAACGAATCCGGCGGGCGGAACATCTGCTGAAGGCCCGGGATGCGTTCATTGCAAAGCGGATTGACGCGACGCTAAGGCCGGGTGAAACCGGCCTGGTCTTTCTGGGCGCTTTGCATCGGCTCGACGGGTTGCGGTCGACTGACATCCAGGTGGTGATACTTGGTGAGGAGTCAGACGAAGCTATAGGGCGGCCAGGGACCTAGCACGGTCCACTTTTCCTCCGGACGTTCGGTGCCGGAAGCCTCCAGAGATCCCTGAAACCACCCCGCGCGTTCTCGCTCGACCAGAAATGCCAGCCGGACCAGACCGGGTGGCGACGGGTCCAACGTTCGCCAGTCGCGATACGTGCCGCTCAGTTCTTGTACGAGATGTTCCACCGTCAGGCGAGCCTGTTCGCCAAGTGAGTCCTGGCATTGATAGTAAGCCCGGCGTTCCTGCAAATACGAACTGGGTAGCGAAGCCCGGTGGGAACGGAGGCCTTCAACGGCCGATCGCTTCGGTAGCGCAATTCGCAGGCCCATCTCACAGCTTCCCTCGATTTGATCCAGTTGTTCGAGCAGATTCTGGCGACGAGTTTCCAGCATGGAGCGGATTTCCGTTTCCGCGCTCGGCGCTGCGGCGAATCGCATTGGCAGGACGCAAATCCGGCGATGGATGGCCTCCAGCGCGGCGGCATGTTGCAGAGGATCGAGGGAACCCCGGGACGCGTCGATGACCGCGCACGCCAGTTCGTCTACAAAAACCCAACGCACGGCGATCTGCCCGACCGTGGACTGTTCGGCCACGCGCGGCAGGTCTCGACTGCGGCTGATACCCAATAGATGCAGTGCCATGGAAACGGACTCTTCGGCTAGTCGGCTCACAACTCCGGCGTCGGGCAGAAATGGTATGGCGGCGAGGGACCGGTCACTTCCAGCAGCAGGCCTTTGCGGCGAACAGACTCACGGACTCTTCCGACCGTGGCCAGCCAGGTTTTCACTTGGGCCGGAGGCAAGAGGAACGCCGCGTTGAAGAGCATCTTTTCGGACCGGCCGGTCAAACCGGCGGGCAACAGACGGACGCGACAGCAGCCGTCGGTCCCGGTTTTCAGTTGGCGTTCCACGACCTGGATTTCCTCTTGTAGGCCAGCCCGAAATTTACGTTGGCGCTCGAGCTGGGCCTTCTTGCGCTTCATGTATTCTGCTCCCACGCCTGCTCCCGACGCGGGATCCAAGCGAGGCGAGACTCCATTGCCGACGGGCTCTTCGACAGGCTTCCTTTTCAGGTAAAGCTTCGCCGACCATTCCTGCCGGTCGCCAAGCGCGCGGAGGAACTTGGCGACGGTTTCCCGGGCACGAGTCGTCGCGGCCAGCAAGGAAGCCTGGGATCGAAAAACCGTTCCCAATCTTAGCGGCAGCACCGGTGAACTGGCAGCGGCGTGGCGGACAATATCATGGTGTCGGATAGCCACCCGGTTCAACCAGGGGATGTCCTCGGGAGTCTCGCCTTGCAGCCTCTTCACGTCGAACTGGTCCAGTCCGACACGGCTGGCCACGGCGGCAATGGATCCGTCGCGAATAACTTCGACATCGAATCGCGGGTCGACTCCCGGACCGATCCCCCGCACCGAGCAGTTGGGCCACGCGAAGGCATACTGGTAGTGATGTTGGTCAGGCATGTTCAGTGCGTGCCGTTCGAGGAGCGATCTCGTGAATGGCCACGCCCAGGTGTTCACGACTGATTTCCAGGCCCGCGGTATCCGGCCGCTCGGGTGAAGCCTCGATCCGGGCGGCGATCGCCTCCATCATCGTGCGATGGCAAACGCCCTCGATCTCGGCGCCGCTGAAGCCGTCGGTCTGGTCGGCCAGCCAATCGACGGTCACATCCGATGCGACCGGCCGATCGCGCAGATGGACCTGGAAGATTTTCCGTCTGGCAGTCTGGTCGGGCAGGGGAAGGTCCATCTGGAGGTCGAATCGGCCCGGGCGCAATAGGGCCGGATCGAGCAGGTCGCGACGATTGGTGGCCGCCAACACCAAGACGCCCTTGAGTTCTTCGATGCCGTCCAGTTCCGTCAGCAGTTGGCTGAGGACCCGGGCGCCCACGCCGGAATCCTCGTGACCGGCACCGCCGCGCGTCGAAGCCAGCGAGTCGATTTCGTCAAAGAAGACAATGCAGGGCGCCGCCTGGCGTGCCTTGTGGAAGATTTCGCGCAGGCCTCGCTCCGACTCGCCCACGTACATCGACATCAACTCGGGCCCCTTGATCGCGATGAAGTTTACTTCCGTCTCGGCGGCCAGAGCCTTGGCGATCAGTGTTTTCCCGCAGCCTGGCGGTCCCGACAGCAGCAGCCCCTTGGGTGGCTTCAGCCGGAAGGAATTGAACAGTTCGCTGTATTTCATGGGCCACTCGATCGCCTCCCGCAACCGCCGTTTGATGTCCTCCAACCCGCCGACGTCGTCCCAGCTCACGTTGGGGACCTCGACGAAGACTTCACGAATGGCCGAAGGTTCGACTTCCCGAAGCGCGTCTTGAAAGTCACTCATCGTGACTCCCAGTTGCTTCAGCAGTTCGTAGGGAACGTGTTGTTGCGAGAAGTCTACCCGCGGCAGAATCCGTCGCAAGGCGATCATGGCGGCTTCGCGGCAAAGGGCTTCCAGGTCGGCACCGACAAATCCATGCGTAATGGCTGCCAGACGGGTCAGATCGACATCCTCGGCCAGCGGCATTCCGCGGCTGTGGATATCGAGTATCTCCTGGCGACCGTGCTGGTCGGGAATCGGGATGGAGATTTCACGGTCGAATCGACCCGGTCGACGGAGGGCGGGATCCAATAGGTTGGGGAGATTGGTGGCCGCCAGCACGATCACGTGCTGCCGCTGCGACAGCCCGTCCATCAGAGCGAGAAGTTGTGCCACCACCCGCTTCTCCACGTCGCCGACCGCCCGATCCCGCCGCGGGGCGATGGCGTCGATTTCGTCGAGAAAGACGATACTCGGCGCGCGGCGAGTGGCCTCGTCGAATATCTTCCGCAGATGGGCCTCGCTCTCGCCATAAAACTTGTGGATGATTTCGGGACCATTGACGGCGAAGAAAGTGGCCTCGGTCTCGTGGGCCACCGCCCGGGCGATCAGCGTCTTGCCGCAACCGGGCGGGCCCAGCAGCAACACGCCCTTGGGAGCCTCGATGCCCAGGCGTTCAAACAATTCGGGGTACTTCAGCGGTAGCTCGACGATTTCGCGAATCCGCTCCAACTGCCGCCGGAGGCCCCCGATGTCTTCGTACGAAAGCGCCGGTGCCGAGATTGCCGCTTGGCCGTTGGTCTTACGCGGTTTTCCGATTTTCAGGACCGTTTCAGTGGCAATCACCACCGGCCCCGTCGGGCTGGTGTCCTTGACCAGGAAATCGGCATAACGATTGCCAAACAACGTCGCCCGCACGCGATTGCCGGAGAGCACCGGCAGACCGTCCAGGCGGCTGCCAATGTACTCCAAGTCGCGGTTGGAGGGAGTGTAGCCCTGCGGATCGAGGAGCACCTCGGTAGCTGGCTTGACATCGGCTGCCCGGACCACGGCCGACTCGCCGAGCCCAACGCCGGCGTTTTCGCGGACGATCCCGTCGATCTGCAATCGCCCTTTGCCGCGATGCTCCTTGAAGGTGGGCAAGAGCTTGCAGACGGTCGCCTTCTGGCCCGCCACTTCCACCATGTCGCCAACGTCGAGTCCGAGCTGACTCATATCGGCCGGGTCGATGCGAGCCAAGCCGCGCCCCACGTCCTTGCCGGTCGACTCACTGACCTTAAGCGTAATTTCCGCAGTCACGGTGGAAGATTCTGACATATCGGGCGTGCCCTTTCTCAAAAATGGATCGATCCCGTACTACCGCTTAAACCGGATCCGCAAAACACCGTTCTTGCAGTCCCATTGCATATTTTCCTCGGAAAACGGCTCGGGAAGAGTGATTTCCTTGCGGTAGCTGGTCTTGCCGCGCCGGGCCGAAAGGTTAAGTCGCTCCTCGGCAAGCTCCAAGGTCACGTTGTCCTTGTCGACGCCGGGCAGCTCTACCAGCACTAGCACATGGTCTTCCTCTTCATGGACGTCGACCAGTGGCTCCCGGACGTCTTCTTCCGGCGGTGCTCCGGCGGTTCGCGGGCGGACATTGCCGAAGGGTTCGACCTTCAGTTCTTGCTCCCCTCGCTTACCGAGTCCGGTCTTGACGTTGATACCATACACACCGTGAAGTTTTCCGCTGGCATCCTTGAATTCTCCCGATTGGGAAAGCTTCTCGCCGGCCTCGGCCAACTCACCCAATTTCTCGACCAGGCTGCCGAGACCCCCGAAAATACCCCCCAGATTGAATGGAAGGGTAGTCGTCTTGTCCGGCGAATCCGAATCATCGGATTGCCGTCCCCTTGTTTCATCCTCTTGGACTTTTGCCACGATCTTCTCCTTTTTCTTTCTGCTCTATAATCCGCGCCAGCATTGGCGCCGGCGGCATGGAATGGGCGGCGTTGGTTACGCTCGTGCGGCGAGGCACCTCATCACCGCCCGGATCGGGTAAACGCTTGCCGAAGCTGTCTACGTGCAGTCGAATGGTCCGGCAAACATCCGACAGCGTGGCTGCCACTGCCGCCAACCGGGGAGGTTCGTCATTTCGGACCTCGGTCAGGCAGTTTTGCAGGTCTCGGCACAGGCGCGCGATACCCTGGAAACCCGCCAGGCGGCTGGCTTCTTCTTGCAGTCGCAACCCCTGTAACAAGCGGTCGACGTTGCCGCAATCACCCTGCTCGACTGCCCGAAGGTCGGCCATCGTACGATCCATTCGTTGCCGTGTTTCGCGGCCGTACTGATGCCGCGAGTCTGCCGGATTAGATTGGGTGGTTGCCATCATTTCCACGTAATGCGCGAGTTAAGCGATAATGTTTTGCCGACCGTCACTTCTTGCCTTATCGGAATTCTTGCACGCAATCTGTGGCATAACCACATAATGTCAGTAGCTACCCACGGTTTGTCGCGGAAACCTGGAGCTTTAGAGGGGTTCTGCGGAGTGCGTAAACAATTGCGACCATGCGAGCCTGCGATCATGGGGTTTTGGGCAAAACGCAAGAACGAAAACTAACCTATTTGACATTCGATAACGGGGAACTATGGTTTGATTAACCGGCAGATACGTGGTTTACCCGAACATACTTCGGGCACAAATGTCGGGTATACCGCACGAGATGGTGATGAACGCGGCCTCCTCCGTGGAAAAACCGAAGATAACCTGGAGAACCACGGCAGGATGCGACGAACATCATTCTATCTTCGATGAGGTTGATGCTTAGAGTTCCATCGAGTTTGTGCCTTGGGTGATGTCAGCCCAAGGTAACCGGCTCACCTTTACTTAGTAAGGAGT
>CAZDHN010000230.1:0-9045 GCA_964505115.1 uncultured Planctomycetaceae bacterium | reverse complement strand
ACCCTAATGTTGGCGATCCCGTGGCCCAGCTACGCTTCAACCGGATGAACCCGAATATTTACGTGGAGAGGGGGTTTGCAAACTAGAGACGCGAGTCCCGCCCTTCTGACCGGTCCCCATGTCAAAAAATGCAGGATAACCGAGAATCTCACATTCTTACCGGCATTTTTGGTAGCCGGATTCGCAAGAATTCGGTTCTTCGTATTGCGGCTGAATTCTTGCGAATCCAGCTACTGGTAAATCACTTCCGGCCGGTCGCCTAATAGGCAACTTCCAGACACTTCGAGAAACCGATGAGCACCTCCCGCGAAGCCCCTCATTGCGGAGCCCCTCATTGCGAATCCCGGCACGAGATGTCGCTCGAAGCGGCCGCGCTGATGGAACGCTACGCGTTCGACTACGGTCAGACCTCCGACTCCTATCTGGTTACGGAAGCCGACCGGGAGTATTTCTGGTCGTCCGGGCGGCGCGGGGTGGTTGGGTTCGCGCGCCGGGGCCGTCACGTCCATGTGTTGGGTGGCCTGCTGGCCGCTCCGGATCATCGGGAAATGCTGTTGCGGGAGTTCATCGAGTTCACCTCCGAGAACCGGCTCACGGCGACGTTTCACAGTCTTTCCCACGGCCACCTCCGACTGTTTAGACAACACGGATTTCAGACGAGCAAGTTCGGCGAGGAACCAATCGTGAGGCTCGGCCGGACGTGCTGGCGGGGCAAGTCGTATCAGTGGGTCCGCCGTCAGGAGAACTACTGTGTGCGGCAGGGCGTGAGCGTGGAGGAGATTTTGGCCGATCCCGACAACATCGCGTTTCGTCAGCGCATTGTTCCGGAACTGGAGGATCTCAATCGCGAGCATCTCGCCAAGACGCTGCACGGCCGCGAGTTGCACTTCTTCCAAGGGAAGTTCAAGCCGCTGGAACTCGGCCGCCGCCGGATCTTCGTCGCCCGGCAGGATCGACGGATCGTGGCCTTTGCCGTCTGTAACCCGGGACTGGGCGGCAACCTTTGGGCGATCGAAAATTACCGGCGGCGAAACGATGCACCGCGTGGGGTGATCCCCTACCTGATGATGCGGGTGATGCGGCAATTGAAAGAGGAAGGCGTGGCCTATTGCTCGCTGTCGCTGGTGCCGTTCGTGCGATGCTGGCCGCCGATCGACCGCGAGAGCGTGATCCTGCCGTTCGTCTGCGGCTTCTGGTGGCGGCGGATGAACTGGCTGTTCGACGCGCGGGGAATCTACCACTACAAGAGCCGTTTTCGGCCCTACTACCGCGAGATGTTCCTAGCCACGCATCCGAAGATTACCTGCCGCTCGTTGATCGCCGCGGCAGCCACCTGGAGACTGTTCAAGTTCAATCCGCTACGGCTGGCCCGTCAGGTACGGGACATGCGCCGCCGCGCCGCCCGGCGTCGTACGCTGTTGGAGCCTCAACCACGGCCGAGCCGAGTGATCCGCGAACTGCATCCGGCCACTATTGACCCTTGCATAGCCAATGATCGAGGGCGAAGCCCGGTTCCCCGGCGGAACCCCCCTTGATCCACGCATTGACTATGCAAAGATCAATAAGGCGGTCTACCGCGGCGGAATGCGCCAGCGACCGTCGCCGGTGGCGGCCGCGTCTATCGCGGGTGGCGTGGGGGTCGCTGGATGCCGAGCTTCTTCATGCGGTAGCGGAGCGTGCTCGGCTTGAGGCCCAATCGCTCCGCCGTGTTGTTTGTGCCCTTGATCCTCCAATCGCAGTCATCAAGCACGCCCACAATGTGGTTCCGATCGATGTCTTCAAGGTTGCAGGATGAATCGTCCGGCCGACGGCCGTGAGCGCGTGTGGCGAACGTGCCCTCCAGCGCCAGGGCATGGCCGGAGGAGAGAATCATTGCCCGCTCCAGCACGTTTTCCAGCTCGCGGACATTGCCCGGCCAGTCGTAGCCGGTAAGTGCGTTCATCACGTTTCTGGGAATCTTGCTGATTGTCTTCCCCAAGCGGCGTTGTTTCTTCTCGATGAAGTGCCAAGCGAGTAGCGGGATGTCGTCGGGGCGCAGACGAAGCGGGGGGAGTTCGATGGGGAAGACGGCCAGGCGATAGTAGAGATCAGGACGAAAACTCCCTTCCTCCAGGGCCGTCTGGAGGTCTCGGTTGGTTGCCGCAATGACACGAACGTCAACCTTGAGCGTCTGCGTGGCCCCGACCCTCTCGAACTCACCCTCCTGGAGAACTCGAAGTAGGTTCGTCTGCAGGTTCGGATCGAGCTCTCCAATTTCGTCAAGGAAGATGGTGCCTCCGTCGGCCAACTGAAAGCGGCCCACCTTGTCCGCGAGTGCCCCGGTGAAAGCTCCTTTGACATGGCCGAACAGTTCGCTCTCGATCAGGCTGCTTGGAAGCGCGGCACAGTTCACCTTGACCAGCGGGCGCTCCTTTCGGGAACTTTGATCGTGGATCGCGCGGGCGAACAGTTCCTTGCCGGTTCCCGTTTCGCCCAGCAGCAGCACGTTGGCGTCGGTGCCGGCCACGTGTTCGATCTTGTCCAGGGCAAGTCGAAGGATATCACTCTGGCCGACGATCTCTTCGTATCCCCGGTTGCCGCTAATCTCCTCGCGAAGGTAGCAGTTTTCTTCCTGAAGGCGGTCCTTGAGTTGCCCGATCTCCTGGAGCGCCTCCCGTAGCTCTTGTTCGGCTCGTTTCTGCTCGGTAATGTCCTCAATGCAGACGAGAACTTGCCGGCCGTCGGACAACTCGGAAAGCGCCGTGGAAATTAGCACGTGCTTGTCGCGGGGATTTGGCCGGTTTCGCAGCACGAGCCGGGCTTCCACCTGGCGCTGTGTTTGGCCCGACTGGAAAGTGTCGGCCACTATGCCACGCACGGGACACTTCCCGCAATCGGAACCGAGTCCACAGCCGCCCGGATCGTCCAGCGAATGGACACAGTGAATGGCGTTGCCGAAACGGAGGCCTTTCAACTCAGCCGCCGAGGCGGCGAAGGTTGCTTCGGCCGCCAGATTCATTTCCCGGACTTGTCTGTCTCCGTTCAGCAGCAGCATGGCCACGGGAGCGTTCTGGAAGAAGGCGACGAATGTCGCCAGACGTTCCTTGGCTGCCTGCCCGACCTGTTCGCAGTCGACGCAAGTTGGGTCCATCACGATTGTCCTTTCCAGCCGATTCAAGAATCGCAGGTGTCGGCCCCGTGTCAGAAAAGCACGGGAGCATGGGCCAACCTCACCATCGTACGGCAAGAGGGTAGCGTGTGCAATATACCGCCCCCTTCCGGGCAAAATGTTGCCCCTTGGGTGAGGACGGGCATCTTGTCCATGTTTCCGCCCTCGCACTGGCGAGACGCCAGTGGCACCTAACCCATCACCTCATCGGTGACGGACCGGCAGGGCTTTTGCGGCTCGGATTCAACCCATTCCGGTGACTTTGCATTTCTCCTGGGGGGGACTGCTAAAGACATGGACTGACGTAGAATTCGTTTTTATTATCCGGGTTCTGTTCCGCCGTTTCAGGCCCAACGGGCCGCGCTATCATAGCCCAGGACGAAGTCCTGGGTACGCGGTCCTCGGGACACTGGAAGCCCCAACGGGGCGTGCTATTTGCCTTAGCGCGGCCCTTTGGGCCTTCCCGGCGGACATTTCGCGCTGGTCCCAGGGCTGCGCCCTGGGCTGTGATAGCGCGGCCCTTTGGGCCTACCCTCACCTCACGGCAATGAAACAAAAACCCGCATCATTCCGGCGAAACAATTGAGTGCCTTATTGCCCCTTGCATAGTCAATGATCGAGGGCGAAGCCCGGTTCCCTGGCGGAACCCCCTTGATCCGCGCATTGACTATGCAAAGATCAATAAGCCCATCTTCTTAGCAGCCCCGGTGCGGAGCGATAATAAGAGCCGGCGGACGATTACCGCTTGGGCCGCCGTCGACCGGCGAAGGACAGGCCCAGCAGAGACCTTTCCATCGTGTCGATCTTCTGGGCCGTCAACGGAAGGCTTGCGTGTTCGAGAACCGAAGTTAGCGCGAGGAGGTTCTCGTTCGAGACGAGGTTCTCGGTCGACATCGCCACTGCCAGCCGGTCGCCTTGACCGACTCCCCTCAGAAGGGAAACCGCGTAATCCCTGGTTGCTTCGGGCCCGAAGGCGTAGGCGGAGCCGGGGAAGCCCAGCCAAATCGCCTTGTCGGGCCAGGCGTCAAGCCCCTCGCTGACCGTGATATCGCCCATCGGCGGTGGATGAAACGCTTCGACGATGTCGATCGGCGTTTCGGCGATCAGGTCCTTCAAGACGTTCAACCGGCCGTCCATATGCACGGCCATCAGCTTGCCCTCTTCGTGCAACAGCCGGCCCTGCTCCTCGTAGACGGGCAAGAAGTATTTCTGGAACAGGGGCGGACTGACCAGGGCCCCGTCGATGTTATCGCCGCATAGCACGATTGGCGCCGGCGACCTGGCCGCGATTTCGTGCAGGGGCGTGCGGCTTTTGCAGAGGGCCGCGTAAAGCTCGTCAACCAGATCGGGATGGTCGGCCAGATGGTAGAATATCCTTCCCTCTTCGCTGCCGACCCAATTGATCATCAGCATCTGCATCGGCGAATGTGGCAGATAGCCGAGCACCAGGCCGTCGTCACCGAGCCAATCCATCGCCTGCTCGATCGGGAAGTAGTCGGCAGTGTATTCCGTGTTCTCCACGATGTACTTGACGACCCGGTAGTCGTCGGGCCCCTTGATTAGTCGCTCGGTTTGCCAGGGCGTTATGTCGTTCCAACTGCGCTGGGCGTGCCACTGCCCAACGCCCGATTCACGCCGCTCCGCCAGCGAGACCTGGCCGACGGGCGTCGAGTACGTTCGATGCACGACGGTTTGCCCGGCCTCCGAGCTGCGACGCTCGGTAATTTCGACGCCGTGCATCTTCTCGACGTGGCAAGGCCTGAACCAGCACATGCCCATGCCCCGGTTGCGGCACTGGCGTTCCGCGTAACCGATCTGGCTGTGTCGCCAGTAGTGAAAGAAGGGCAGCCGGTCCGCCCGCTTCTTCAAGCTCGCGGCCATAATCCTTTCGCGTCGACTCATCTCGCTCGTTGCCACGTTCTTTTCTCCGGTGATTTAGATTTCGGTAACGCTCCGTCCGCCAAATTGTACCAGTCGACGCAAGTGCTTGACAGCAAGGGGGTAGGAGATTATCACTAACATGCATTAGTCCCGTACCGCAATAGCCGCCGGCGGAAGCTGGCGGTTGCTTAGCGGCTCGATCACACGGTCCAACTGGAACTGCCGTGCCGGCCAACCGCCAGTTCCCGCTGGCGGCTATTCTCGAATCACTGAGTACCGATTAACCACCCCCTGTGCCGCTTACGGATCAGATCGCAAGAGGAGACATCCCATGCTATTTGCACGCCACGGCATGATAGCCGTCATGATTGTCACGATGATCGGATTGGCCGCGTCAGCCGAAGAACCGGCCAGGAAGATCACGATCCAAAACACCCGGATGCCGGGAATCCCGCGGATTGCCTATCGCTCGTTCTGGCCTCAGGAGCGGTACAACCGCCAATTCGCCGAGGCGGACGTCAAGCTGGTCTTCATCTATCCCTCGAATACGATTTGCAGCCTGGAAGTTCCCTATTCGAACTACCCTAAGATTTGGACCGGCCCGAACCAGTACAACTGGAAATCGCTGGACGATCACATCGACGACGTGCTGAAGTGGAACCGCAAGGCGAAATTGATGGTCATGATCGACCTGAACACGCCCCGTTGGTGGGCCAAGTTGCACGACGGGGCGGATAGCTTCACTCATCTGGCCGAGACGGTACTGCGCGACGATTTCAAACGGGATGTCAACGAGTACATGCGAAAGTGTCTCGAACACACCGAAGCGAAATACAAGGACAAGATCGTTACCTATCAGCTCTCCTGCGGCGGAACCTGCGAATGGTACGACTGGCAGAGGGGCAAGCCGGGCCCATTGAAGCACGCCGCCTTCGCAAAATGGATGAAGCGGCCCGGGCTGAAGATTCCGGAGGATCGGGAGAAGACCTCGCACGATCTCTTCTACGACCCGGTCAAGGACGCCGACAAGATCGCCTACTGGAAATTCCATAACGGCCTGATCGCCGAGATCATGCTCGACTTCGCCGCCCGAGCGAAACGGATCATCAACGATCGCGTGCCGCTGGGTACCTTCCACGGATACATCATGGAACTGGGGGCGCACCGGCTTCTGTTCGACGGCCAGTTGGGTTACGACCCCGTCTTTCAATCGCCCTTGCTGGGATACAACACCGAACCGGCCGACTACGCCAACCGTAACGGCGGCGGCACGGGCGGGTTCCTCTATTGCATCGATTCGCTCTTCGCCAACAATAAGGGCGCCTGGCACGAGGTTGATCACAGGACCTACTGCATCAAGGACAGCACCAACATCGGCACCCGCCGGCTTACCAAAGACGGAAAGCGGCTCAATTTCCATACGCGGGCGGAGGCGGTCGGCGGTTTGCGGCGCGAATTTTGCATGGCCATGATCCACGGCTCGCACTTGTGGTGGTTCGATATGTTCGGTGGCTGGTTCGACGATCCCGTCATTATGGCCAACATGAAGAAGATGACCGCCATCAGCGAACGCTTCGCCGAGACCGGGCCGGGCAAGGCCGAGGTGGCCGTGCTGGCCGACGCCCATTCGATGTATTACGTCGACGGCCACTGCCGGCTGGGCGATCAACTCCTGCGAGAATTGCAGTTCGCCATGTTCCGTGCCGGCGTGCCCTGGCGCTGCTTCTCCTTTGCCGACCTGCCGAAGCTGGATATGTCGCAATACAAAGTCGTCATCCTGCCGAACCTCTTCGTCGTCACGCCCGAGAAGCGGAAGTTGCTCGACGAGAAGCTCTTCCGCGACGGCAAGACGATCATCATGCCCTTCGCCCCGGGCATTATCACCAACGGCAAGTACGATCCGGCCAACATCGAGAAGCTGGCGGGCGTCAAGGTCGACGATGTCGGCGGTATGGATCAGCCGCAAGAGGTGATTTACAGAGACCGCGGCGGGTGGACCTCGGTGTTCCCGAGGCGTCCGGAATTCACGTCGCCCGGGCTGCGCGAGATATTCCGCAAGGCGGGCGTCCACATCTACAGCCGCGACGACGACCCCTTCTACGCCAACGACGAACTGATCGCCCTGCACTCCGGCAAAGGCGGTCGTCGCACCTTTCGCCTGCCCGAGGCGCGCAAGGTAACCGAGTTGTTCGACGATAGAACGGTAAGCGATAGCCCGGTCACGGAGTTCAGCGAAACCTTCAAGCCGATGGAGACGCGGTTGTACTGGTTGGAAAAGAACTAGCGGAAAGAACGCAGGCATAAGGAGCCACCGTGTTGCACCGGCACTACAAATGGGAACTGCTCGGGCTGCTCTGCCTGGCGTTCTTCTTTCATCAGGGCGACCGGGCGATCTACGGGGTCGTGCTGCCGCAGATCCGCGCGGAGTTGCAGCTTAGCGACTCGCAGCTCGGATTCGTCGGCACCGTGCTCTTCTTCACGCTCGCCATGCTGATGCCCATTGCCGGGTATCTGGGCGACATGCTTCGCAAGAAATGGGTGATTACCGGCGCGTTGGTCTTCTGGAGCACGTCGACATTGTTCACCGGTCTGAGCCGGGGCATCGTCAGCTTGACGATGCTTCGTAGCGTGGCAACGGCGGGCGGCGAGTCGTTCTATGCGCCCGCGGCCTACGCGCTGATGGCGAAGTTCCATAAGGCAACGCGCGCGTTGGCAATGTCGATCCATCAGGCTGCCATGTATTCTGGTATCATGGTCAGCGGCTTTCTGGGCGGCTACATCGCCGATCGCTGGGGTTGGCGGTCCGCCTTCTACGTCTACGGAGCGGCAGGCATCCTGCTGGGCCTGGTTTTCGTGTTCCGTCTGAAGGACGGTGAAGAAACCAAGAAGCCCGAGCTGAAGGGCCAATGGCAGAATCCGTGGAATTGGCCGAGCACCGGATTCGCGTCAACTGCGTCGTGCCCGGCTACATTTATACCGAGCGCTGGGACACGCTTCCGGAAGAGGTGAAACAGCGACGTTGGAAGAACGTCCCCTTGGGCCGGGAATCCAGCCAGGAGGACATCGGCGAGGCGGCGGCCTTTTTGGCCTCCTCGAAGGCCGACAACATTACCGGCTCGTCGCTGCTGGTTTCGGGTGGCCTCGATATCCAGTTGGTCCCTCCCGATTGTGCCGTGTAGGCTGGATTAACCACATGATCGTAACCCGAAGCGTAAGCGAGGGAAGCCACATCAGTATGGTCCCTTACCTGTCACCCGTACGATGAGGCAATCTGTCGCGGCAAAGTGCCAAGCCAATCCCTTGATTCGCGCATTGACTATGCAAAGATCAATAGTGTCGCGCCGTGCTTCTTGAAGAAACGCCTTAACTCATTCCAGGACCACCCATCATGAACAACACAAAGTATCTTGTCTCGCTGGTTATCCTGCTTCAGTGTCTACTATCCGCTGGAACCGCCGTGTCAGCCGAGCAGCCCGACCCGTCGTCCGCCGACATCACGCGAACGGTCGACGCTTCACGGTACTTCCGTCCGTTTCCCGATCTGGTCGCCCATCGGAATACGTCGATCCAGAAGGCGCCGGCACCGGTTCTGGCCGAAGTGAGCGAGCGGGAGTTCGGCAAGGCGAAGATAACCCGCTGCTGGTTGAACCTCGACGAGATGTGGGACTATCGGACTCGCAAGTACGACTACAACTACCGGATCGGCGTACACAAATACGATGACGTGCCCGAGAAGTTCAAGGAAACCTGGGGTAGCGTTTCGGAAACCAACGTGCGTTTCCACGATTACCTGCGAGCCTTCGGCAAGCATAGCGACGCCGTGATGCTAACCATCCGCCGCTACGAGCGAGATATCCTCGACGGCAAGTTGGGCGTCACTATGGAAGACTGGAAGGCGATCTTCAAGAATGCCGTGAAACATAGCAAGCAGGCTTGTCCCAACCTCCGCTACATCGAAGTGTGTAACGAATACGGCTGCTCGGGCTTCATCGGATGTACGGCCAATGAATACTACG
>CAZDHN010000229.1:7816-9046 GCA_964505115.1 uncultured Planctomycetaceae bacterium | reverse complement strand
CGCGCTTATCAACAGCGAGGGTGGGATGGAGATCGGCTCCTCGGCGCCTTCCGGACGGAATTCGTTGTTGAGGCTATCTTTCCCGCTGATGAAGGGCGTGCCCAGCGTGGTGGCCACGTCCTGGCAGGCAATCGCCGCGCGGACCAGCGACCCGAGCGTCTCCGGCCGGTCGGTGTTTCCCCAGCAGAAGTTGTCGAGGATGGCGATTCGCGTCGGGTCGGCGCCGACGGCCACGCAGTTTCGCACCGCCTCGTCGATCGCGCTTGCCGCCATGTGGTACGTGTCCAGATCGCCATAGCAGGGGTTCATTCCGCAGGAGACGACAATACCGCGCCGACTTTCGAGTACGGGCCGCAAGACGGCCGCGTCGCCCGGCCCGTCGTTGGCGGCACCCACCAGCGGCTTGATAACACTTCCGCCCTGCACTTCGTGGTCGTATTGGCGGATCACCCAAGCCTTGCTGGCAACGTTCAACGAGCCGAGAATTCGCAGCACCTCGTCGGTGTAGTCCCAGGTGAATTTTTCCGGTAGCGGCTGAGGCTCGGTGGCCGGGGGTGTGTAGATTGCCTCGCGGACCACGGGCGGGCGGCCGTCGTGCAGGAACTCCATCGTAAGGTCGGCCACCTGATGGCCCTCGTACTTCAGCACCAGCCGTCCGGTTGGCTGGAAACGGCCGATGGCCGTCACCTCGACGCCCTCGCTCTCGCACAGTTCCTTTAGTTCTTCCCAATGCTCGGGTGGCACGGCCAGGGTCATTCGCTCCTGGGCCTCGGAGATCCACATTTCGGTGTAGGAGAGCCCTTCGTACTTCAGCGTGATGTTTTCCAGATCGACCTCCGCGCCGATCTTCTCGCCCATCTCGCCCACCGCGCTTGAGAACCCGCCGGCGCCGCAGTCGGTAACCGCGTTATAAAGTCCCCGGTCTCGGGCGACCATCAGCACGTCGAGGACCATCTTTTCGGTAATGGCGTTTCCGATTTGGACGGCACCGCCCGACAGGGTTTCGCTCTGGCTGGTAAGCTCGGCCGAGCTGAACGTAGCGCCGTGGATGCCGTCGCGTCCGGTGCGTCCACCCATGGTCACGATCAGGTCGCCCGGCTTAACCTCCTTGAACGACTTATCGCGGGGGATCAGCCCGATGTTGCCGCAATAGACCAAGGGGTTGCCCAGGTATCGCGGGTCGAAGTAGAGCGCGCCGTTGACGGTGGGAATACCCATCCGGTTGCCGTA
>CAZDHN010000229.1:0-7716 GCA_964505115.1 uncultured Planctomycetaceae bacterium | reverse complement strand
GCGGGTCGAAGTAGAGCGCGCCGTTGACGGTGGGAATACCCATCCGGTTGCCGTAATCGCGAACACCCTCGACCACGCCGCGCATTACGCGCCGCGGATGCAGTACGCCGGGCGGAAGCTGGTCGAGTGGCGTGTCGGGCGGAGCGAAGCAGAAAACGTCGGTGTTGGCGACCGGCTTGGCGCCCATTCCGGTACCCATCGGGTCGCGGATCACGCCGCCGATGCCCGTGTTGGCGCCGCCGTACGGCTCCAAGGCCGACGGATGGTTGTGCGTCTCCACCTTGAAGACCACGTTGTAGCGGTCGTCGAAGCGGACGATTCCGGCGTTGTCCTCGAAGACGCTTACGCACCAGTCGTCCTTGCCCGCCGCCTCGCGTATCTGCACCGTGGTGTCGAAGATCGTCTCGCGGAGCATATTTTGGAAGGTTCGTTCGCCGTCCGGGTCGCGGTAGCGGATCCGCCCGGCCAGCGTCTTGTGGCTGCAATGCTCGCTCCAGGTTTGGGCGATCGTTTCCAGTTCGACGTCGGTCGGGTCGCGCTCGAGCGACTGGAAATGGGCCTGGATTGTCCGCATCTCGACCAGCGAGAGGTAAAGCTGACCTTCCAGGGCCAGCCGCTTGAGCGCTTCGTCGTCGAGTTGCCGGATGGGTACGGTGACCAACTTGAAATCGTACGCCGAGCCGACCTCCAAATGCTCGAATTCCAGCGGCCCGACGATGACTTGCTCGATTGCGTCGTTGGCCAGCACCTTCGACGCAAGCAGTTCGACCTGATCGTCGGGAATCCGGCCGATCCAATACTTCCTCAGTGTGCGGGCCGCCTGGGCCTCGATCTCGAAATCGGCAATCGCCGCCAGGGCACTCTGCGCCACGGTGTCCGTCACGCCCGGCTTGGGCAAAACGTGGATCAACCGCCGGTCGGCCTCCGGTGGATTGGAGAGGACCGGGTCGCCGACCGGGGCCACGACGGTCCGTTCCACCACGCGGTCGGCCAACAGTTCGGCGGCAATTCGTTCCACTTGCTGCTGATCGAGCTCGCCTTGGATCAGATATCCACGCGCGCTCGTTACGGCCAAATTGGGCGCCAATCCCAGGTCGGCGGCCTCTCGAATAACCAGATCGGCAATCAGGTCGGGTTGCCCTTCGGTCGGATAGATGTCAACTTCCCAAAGCATCGCGGTTCTTCTTGGCTGAGGTTATTAGTCGTTCCAATTCGGCCGGGTCGCCTTTGTGGATGGCGGTGACTAGCGAGTTGAGGTTGGCTGCGTACTGCTCGAGCGAGGCCAGCACATTGGCCCGATTCAGCATGAAGACTCCCTTCCACACTCTGGGGTCGCCGGAGGCAATCCGCGTGGTATCCAACAGGCCGGCTCCGACCAGGCGGAAGTACTTTTCCGGCACCGTGGAGGCCAGCGCGGTGGCAATCACGTGCGGCAGGTGGCTGGTTATGGCCACCGCCCGGTCGTGTTCTTCCGGCGACATCTGAATAACCACCGATCCCAGGTCCGACCAGAACTGCTCCAGCAGGTCGAAGTCTTCCGCCCGGGTGTTCTTGGTCGGGGTAATCAGCGCCACGTGTCCCTCGAACAGTTCGGCGTCGGCGTACGATGGCCCGGCCTTTTCGCGGCCGCCCAACGGATGGCTGCCCAAGAAGCGGCAGCCACGCGGCAGCTTGCCGTCGAGTTCTTCAACAATCGATTGCTTGGTGCTGCCGACGTCGGTTATCAGTGTTCCCTCGGGGCAATGCTGGGCAACCAGACGGACGTGGTCCGCGATCTGATCGACCGGTGTGCAGACCACGACCAACTCGGCCTCGGCGACCCCCTTGGCCGGTTCGACCGTGGTATTGGTCACCGCGCCCACTCGCCTGGCGCTACGCAGGGTAACTTGCCGTCGCCCGATGCCAACCACCGTTTTGGCCAGGCCGCGTTTGCGCAGCGCCATCCCAATCGACCCTCCGATGAGCCCAACGCCGAAAATGGCAACGTTCTTAAAGCAATGCATGGTCTCTCCCTGCTACTCCGACTACGAGAGGCCATATTGTAACAAATCGTCGCTGGTTTGGATGGGGGCCCCAAGCGGGGGGCGCACTCAGCCACCGGGCGTTGGTCGTCTCAAACTGGTATAACGGAGGGGTCAGGGGTCAGGATGATTGGCCCGGGGCGTTGTCTCGTCCCTAGCCCCTAACCCCAATACCGTTCGTGATTCACTGTTAGCCCGGTCGCCTGCGACCGGATTGTGCGGCGGATTCCCCGGTCTTCCGGTCGCAGGCGACCGGGCTAACATCAATTCCCGCGAAACACGAAATGAGCAAATTACCGCCGTCGGATTTCTTTCCACCCGCCGAAGCGGCCGATGCCGAGGGCTTGCTGGGGCTCGGGGGTGAACTGACGCCCGAGTGGTTGCTCGACGCATATCGACACGGAATCTTCCCCTGGCCGATCGTCGACGAGGAGGGGCCGATGGCCTGGTGGTCACCCGACCCAAGGGCAATCATCGAATTGGATTCACTGCACATCTCCCGTCGTCTGAAGCGGACCGTCCGCGCCGGGCAGTTCTCGGTCACCTGCAACCGGGACTTCTCCGGAGTGATTCAGGGCTGCGCCACGGCCGCCGGTCGGGTCGGCCAAACCTGGATCACCCGGGGTATGTTCGACGCCTACGTGCGATTGCACGAGTTGGGCTACGCCCATAGCGTCGAGGCGTGGCGGGAAGGGCGGTTGGTCGGCGGGGTGTACGGGCTGGCAATTGCCGGGCTGTTTGCGGCGGAGTCGAAGTTTCATCGGGTCAGCGACGCCTCGAAAGTCGCCCTGGTCCATCTGGTTGGGCACCTTCGCTCGCGGGGGTATGAACTTTTCGACATTCAGCAGCTCACTCCCCATACGGCCCGGCTCGGCGCCGTGGAGATTCCCCGCCAGCAGTATCTGGCCCGACTGGCCGACGCACTAACCCGACCGGTCACATTCGGCGACCAACTCGAATCGTAACCGTTCGTGTAGTCACAAGTGGAATACTGGCCCAGGGTTGCGGCAACGCGACACCTATAAAGCCGCGACCGTTGGTCGCGCACGGAACAAAAGATGCACGGTATTGCGAAACTCTCAGCGCGACCAACGGTCGCGGCTTTATATCAGCCATGCCACAACCCTGTGTGATATCGGTACTTACCACTACACGAACGGTATTGCGGCTAAACGGGAATCGTCGCAGATTCCCCGTTTCGCAATGTTACCGACTTCCTACTTCTTCACGATCTCGACGCAGATGCCGCCGGCGCGGAAGACTTTGTGCATCCGGGTGAACCAGAGCTCCTTCTCCCAGTGCAGGCCGAGTTTCTTGCAAGTGTCGGCCAACTCCCGGCGATTGTAGGTGCGGCAACACCACATCCGGCTCGTCCAAGCGCCGGCCAGGCTGTCTTCGGTTGCCAACAATAACATTCTCGCGCCGGGCATCATTACGCGGGACAACTCGGCCAGACCCAAGCGCGGGTCGGGCAGGTGCTCGAGCACGTAGCCGCAGGTCACGCAATCGAACGAACCGTCGGCAAATGGCAGCCGCGATATGTCGGCCACGACGTGGCGAGGCCGAGAACTCTTTAGCCGGGTGCGCGCCCGACAAAGCATCTCGTGCGACAGGTCGAAGCAAGTAAGCTCGGCCGCCGGATCGGCGTAGCGAAGCAGGTGCTTGGCAATCTGACCGGCGCCGCTGCCGACATCCAGAATGTGGCGAGCCCCGCGCAGATCGAACTGGCGTTCGCGCAGAAGCCGGTCGCCCAAGGTCGAGTGGCCAGAGATGAAACTGCAAGTGGCCAGTATGGCCCCTTGCGGCCCGCCGTAGACGTCGCGAACCTTGTCGCGATACTGTTCGTGGCTGACCTTGTCGATCAGCCGGTTCTCCACCAGCCGATTTATGACCTTCTTACGGGATCCCGAATCGGTGAGCCGATCTTTACGGTGACGGAGGCGGAGCTTCGTGGGCATGTAGATCTTTCGGCGAGCACCGACCGGCTATACGAATACTGGCTATCCCTGGCCGGGAGAATCGTCCATTACAAGTAAACGCGCTGGTTATAGATATACCATTCCAGGAGCAAAACGACCAGTCCTGCCACCAGCAGCATTCGCCAGATTCCGCGATGCGTGGCCTCCCAACCCGATTGGCCGGCAACCTCAACGTAGCCGATTTTTATTGCCCCGTCCGGCCGTGGCCGGATATCGCTCTCGGCCGGGTCGAACAGATTGACGGCGAAGCGGCGGACCGTCTTGCCCGAATTCAGGATATCGTAAACCCCCAGTTCTCCCGTATCTGCAAAGCTGAACTTGCCAGCCCGAGCCTGTTTCAGCTTGATTGTCTCGCCAGAGGGCAGACGGATCGAAAGTCCCTTGCCCGAGGCGGGTGATTTCAAGGCAACCGACTCTCCCGGCTTAACAGGTCCGTCCGTCCGGCCCGAGTCTCCACCGCCCAGATAGCTGAGCAGATTCAATGCAAAAATAGGAAAGCTGGGGCGAATAGGCCAGTTGGTGCCGATGTGCTTCCGCGTTTTGTTGTCCGGGCCCATCTCCTGACCGACAATGACCAGCCCCAGCACGGCATCCTGGAAGCGGTCGCGTGGAGCCACCGCGAGGATAGGCCCGGCGTCGGAGTCGATCAGCGTGCGGCCACCGGACGGCACTACCAGCGGCGTTGCCTCGGCCAAGACGACATCGCCCAAGTTCACCCACTGCATGAGCGGATGGGCCGGATCAACGTCAATAATCTGCGGTACGTCGACTTTCCCGCCGGCCGACCAGCCACCAGCCGGCGGCAATTGGCCGATGAATAGCGTGTTGGCCTGGGGCATCTTGTCCGGTCGGCAGCAGTCGAAAATTATCAGATCGTAGGCGCCCGACGCCGTTTGGCCGCGGTACTGTTTGTTCTTGAGGAATTCTATCGGTTCGGTGGTCAGGTCGGCCAGTTCCAGGGCCGGGCCGGTCCCCAGGGCAATCTCCAGCGGCTCGTTGCCCGAGGTGACCAACAGAACGCGGACACGACGCGGCGGGTTGATTGTCCGGTAGGCCCGATCGTCCACGGCCAGATTGTCGCCGGTCGAAGCACGTAGCTCCAACACGCCCGAATCGATCACCCCGAGGTCGAACGCCACGCCCCGGGCCTCACCGGCTTTCAAATCCAGTCGGGCCGCGTCGATCAGTCGATCGTCGACGTATAACTCCGTGCCGAGCGAGACGTCCTCGGTGCCAAAATTTTCCAGTCGGGCGAAGGCCTGTAGTTGGTCCGCCCGGATTTCGTGCCGTCGAACGTCGAAGGCCACAATGCCCACGTTTGCCGAGTCCGACCGACCGATTGGCACGTAAACCGGCTCCAGGTTGCCTAGTGTGAATCCGGCGACGTCGCGAAATTTTCCGTCACTGAGAATGAACAGCTTGGCCGGCAGCGCTTCGGCCCCCTGGGCCTCGCTGACGTTGTCGCTGACGTTGTCGCTGACGTTGTCGCTGACGCGGCCCGGGTTGGCCAGACCCGAGACGACCTTGAGCGCCTCGTCCAACGACGTGGTCCGTTCGGTCGGCCGGATCGACTCCAGACCGCGTCGCAACTGGCGGCGGTCGTCGCTAAACATCTGCTCGACTCGGGCGGAGTCGGCAAAGCTGACGATCATCGCCACGTCGCCCGATTTCATCTGGTCGATCAACTCACCCACCCGCCGCTTGGCCTCGGCCAATCGCGAGGGCGCAACGTCGGTGCTTTGCATGCTGGCCGAATTGTCGACGAGGAAGATGAAGCGGTTTCCCGAGAGCTTAGCGCCGCTCCAGCCGGGCTGCAAGATGGCCAGTATCAGCAGGCCGACCAGCAGAAGTTGCAGAAGAAGAAGCAGGTTCCGACGCAGCCGTTGCCAGATAGTGTTGACGTGCAGGTCTTCGATCGACCTCTGCCATAGATACGTGCTGGGTACTTCAAGCGGCTGCCGTTTCAGCCTCAAGAAGTACAGTGCGATAATCGCCGGCCCAACGGCCGCCAAAAGCAACCACTGCCACCAACTCAATACATTCACCAGTTGCGGCCACATTAGTGCTTTCCCTTTTACCCCCGCTTGCCGGTCGCAGGCGACCGGGCTAACTCACCTCCGCTTTCCGCTTTTCTCAGCGAACCAATCCGCGTCGGGTGAGATAGCCGGTTACCAGTTCATCCAAGGGAACTTGATTGTCGACCATCATATAGACGATGCCTCGGCGCGTGCAGTACTCGCGTGCCGAGTCGATCAGCCCGGCCAGCGTGCGCTTGTATCGTTTTAGTAGCGGCGCGCTGACGGTGATCTCCGCCACGTCGCCGTCCTCGCAATCGACCAGCCTGAGATCACCCTGCAACTCGGGATCGATCTCCTCGGCCGAGAGCAGGTGCAGCACGTAAATGTCGATGTTCCGAGCCAGCAGATAGCGCAGCGCCGATTCGTATCCGTTCTTGTCCATCAGGTCGCTAATCAGCACGACAATCCCCTTGCCCGAGTTCCGCAGGCAGAAGTTCTTCACCCCTTCGGCCAGCGAAGTCTTTTCGCCGGGCTCGATCTGGTCGATCCAGTCGAGCATTCGCCACAGGCCGCGGCGGCCTCGGAAGACCGGGCTGGGGCCGGCCGGAGCTTGCCCGAGCGTTTCCACTTTCACCCGATCGCTCCGCACCAACGCCACGAACCCCAAGGCGGCCGCCAGTTGCTTGGCGTATTGCAGCTTGCTGGGCTGGCCGAAGTCCATCGAGTTGCTGGCGTCGATCAGCGTGTGGAAATGCAGGTCCTCTTCTTCGAGGAACAGCTTGAGGAAGAGCCGGTCGAGCCGGGCGTAGGTATTCCAGTCGATGAAGCGCGGGTCGTCACCCGGCACGTAGTTGCGAAAGTCGGCGAACTCGACGCTCTGCCCCTTGCGCCGGCTGCGCCGCTCGCCCTTCATCCGCCCGCGGAACACCTTCCGGCTGACCAGTTCCATCTTCTCCAGCCGTGCCAGTAGTGCCGGGCTGAGTAGTGTTGAAGTGGTCGACATGACGGTCCTCAGTTACGGTGCCGGGGTGTTTGTCGCCTTTCGCTCCGCGAAAGCGGCGTTCTTTCGCGGAGCGAAAGGCGACAGGTCCTCATGTTATTCTCTTTTGCACGGGCTTGACAAGAGGTCCCGGCGCGGTCACATTCATGACATCTGAAATTATCGGTCCGTTTGTCGTGAAAGTGTCTGCTCATGGATTCTTGCCAGCGTGTTGAAAACGCGCTCAATCACCGGCAACCCGACCGCGTGCCGCTCGATTTGGGTGCGAGTGCCGTCACCGGAATGCACGTCGCCTCGGTCTATCTGTTGCGTCAATCGCTCGGGTTGGACGAGCCGGGCACGCCTGTCAAGGTGACCGAGCCGTACCAGATGCTCGGAGAAATCGCGCCCGACCTGATGGACGCCCTGGGTGTCGATGTGGTCGGGCTGGGTGGCACGAGGAACTTCTTCGGCTTCCAGAACAAGGAGTGGAAGCCCTGGTCGCTTCCCGACGGCACGCCCCTGTTGGTGCCCGGCGATTTCAATACCCAGCCCGAGCCCAACGGCGACATCTTAATGTATCCCGAAGGCGACCATTCGGCGCCGGCCAGCGGGCGGATGCCCAAGGGCGGATTTTACTTCGACACGATCGTCCGGCAGGATCCGATCGACGACGACAACCTGAACGTGGAGGATAACCTCCAGGAGTTCGGCCCGAT
>CAZDHN010000228.1:0-9060 GCA_964505115.1 uncultured Planctomycetaceae bacterium | reverse complement strand
CACGGCAACCGCCGCTGATTCGCTCGCTTTGGCGAGTGCCGCACTCAGCGCCACGCTTGCTCCGGCGAACACGTAGACCGGTGCGTGGGAATGGAACCCCAGAAAGAAGCCCACGCAGAGCCACGCTGCCAGCGAGGCAAGCAGATACCGTGCTGCCAGACTCGGCCAGAGATTCCTTAGGTCTCGGCCAAGGCGCCACAGGAGCCCCGCCGTGCCCACGAAGAAAGCCGAATAAAGCACGAGCCCCGGGAAGCCCGTCTCGGCAAGCATCATCACAAACTGATTGTGTGGATTCGGTACGCCAATTCCGGGAGAATACTCCAGGACTGCTTCTGAATAGTTAGCTAGTCCGACTCCCTGCCATGGATGGTCGCAAGCCATTTGCCAGCCCAACTTCCATTGATCCAAACGCTGGAATGCCGTGGTGCGGTTATTGTTCGGGCCGCCCTGCCAGATGTCCGTGAACCGTTTGCAGTGGCCGGACTGCGCAAACCACATGCCACCCGCCAGCAGCAGCGGTGCTCCCAGCGCAAGCACGATCAGTTTGCGTCTCGATTGCAGCCACATCACGAGCAAGGCAGCCGCCAGCGCAACGCAGGCTCCCCGGTTGCGAGTGCAGTAGAGCGACCACAGCAGATCCAGCGCCAGCAGCCCGAATCCGACCCGAACGACCATGTTCCGGGACAACCACGCTGCCAGGACCACGACGGGCAACGACATGACACAGAAGGCCGCGATGTTCTGGTTCAGCGGAAGCAACTCTGTATGAACCTGCCCGTGAATGCTCAAGACAACACCCAGCGTCAACCCAAGCAGACAGTATTCGCGGGGACGCTTGAGGAACTGTGCCGCCACCAGAAAGACGACCAGTGCGTTGACGAACTGGGCCAGACGGTACTCTATCCGCGAAGGGCTGGCTGACCCGGCGAGTGTCGACAGGGCGGCGCTGATGCCTACCCACGTCACCAAGGCCAGTAGCAGCCAGGTCAGCCGGCTGCTGGGCCATGCGGCCCGTTCCCCACGCCTGATTGACCATCCTATCCAACCCAGCGCGGTCAACACCGTGACATACTCGAGCATGCCCGACTGCCGCAGAAATGCATACTCCGGGCAGCGACAATCGTACAAGTACAACAGCCCGAGGTGAATATACAACCCGATCATCGGATAGATTGGCGCCGCCGTCATCGCCAGTAATGCGAGCCCTCCAATTCCGAACGCTTGGATCGGCAGGGTCCATCCGTCGGGCAATGCGTCGGACCGCCAAAGCCAGATGGCGGGATCGGGGTGCGTTGCGGCAAGCACGACGACGCAGACCACTGCCAGGACCACCGAAGCGTGGACCAGCATTACGGTCCTGTCGATGCCTCGCAACGGCCACGACAAGGGCGGATAAACCGGGAGTGAGCAAGCGGTATCAGACAACCTTGATCAGCCTATTCTACCGTGGTCTGAATTAGTTTTGGATTGCGGGTTGGTGCCGGTCGGTGATCGATGCATTGCCGACACCGCACAGGGCCACACTGGCACCTGCAAGCACATAAGCCAGGGTCTGCGTTTGCCGGGCGATGAAGCAGCCGGCAACGAGATAAGCCACCAGAGCGGCCAAGGCAAAACGTGCCGCTCCACCGGGCCACACGTCCACGTGACTACGGCCCACGTGCCACAAAACGCCCGCCGCACTTAGGAAGAATGCTACATACAGCATCAACCCCGGCAGCCCCGTCTCGCTCAGCAGCGCGATGTAGTTGTTGTGTGGACCAAAGCCTTGGTGGCGTGGCGCGTAGTCTTTCAATAGGGCAACGTAGTTCCCCGGCCCGACTCCCGTCAGCGGATGTTCACGGAACATCTTCCAGCTGCCCTCCCAGATTTCCAGACGGGACTCGGCGCTGCCACGAGCCGGGCCGTTTTCCCAAAGGTCAGCGAACCGTTGCCAATAGCTGGTTGACATGAACATAGTGCTTCCTGCCACAATTACGGGCAGTGCCAGCGCGAGTGCCAGCACTTTGTGCCGACTTTGCATCCACAGCAGCCCAACGACAGCCACGGCCGCGACGGCAGCACCTCTATTGCGAGTCTCGTACAGCAACCACGACAGGTCCAGAGCCAGCAACACGAATACCACGCGGAGAATCATTTGCTGGGTCAGTTGCGCTGCCAGAAGCACGAGAGGAATCGCAATAACGATCAGTGCGGCCAAATCACCATTGAGCCGTACCGACTCGGGAGCTAACGCGGCGCGGACGGCCAACGAGCCACCAAGTATCAAGCCAAGCAAGCAGAACTCACGAGGGCCCTTCAGGAACCGTGCCGCTACCAGGAACATCACCGCCGCGCTGCCGAACCGGAACGGATGGTACTTCATGTAAGGTTCCCAGGGATACACGACCAGCAGCGACGCGGCCGAACTGATCCCCACCCATAATACGAAGGCCAGCAACAACCAAGTCAACCGGTTGCCGGGCATCGCGGGTCGCTGCCCGTGCCGGATCAGCCATCCCAGCCAGCCCAGCGCGGTCAACATCGCCACCCATTCAAGCGTCATCGTATCGAGCAGGATCCCGTATTCCGGCTGATAGTGACGGAACCCGTATGCCAGCACAATGTAAACCCATAGTCCGATCAGCGGATACAGTGGCGCGGTCGTCAACGCCAGAAAACCGAGCCCGCAGACTACGATCGGCACGATCAGCGGCATCCACTGGTCGGGAGCACGATCCAAGTGCATTGCCGTGGCCGTCAACCAACCGGCCACCGCAAGAACGAGCACACCATGGACCAGCAGCGCGATCCAATCGACACGTCGCAACGGCCAGGATACAGAAGTGGTATCAGGCATTTCCTCGTGCCGGGCTGGTCGTGTTGGACGGTAAAACGCTCATGTGCTGGCCGATCGCTTCATCGCCCGCAGGATTGGCCGCTCGACGAACAGGTAGGATATGGTGGAGACCACGATCGTCAGGGCCAGACTGATGATTCCAAAGAGTACCCAGTTCCGCGCCGGGGTCCAGTGGATGAACTGCATCGCCCTGGCGATTACCTTCATGCACGGCAAATGATAGACGTACACGCCGTACGAGATCACGCCCAACAGCAGAACGGGCCGGAAATTCAGGATCCGGCCTGCCAAGCGTGCATGTGGAGCGGAGATGATCATCACGGCGATCAGCAGCGGTATGTAAGGCAGGTTGTATCGACCGTGCGGAACCTGAAAGCGGTTGTCCAGATCGGGAACGCTCAGGATCAGCACTATCGCAAGCAGCGAACTCCAGAACAGCAGGTCGCTGGTAAGCCAGCGCCGACTGCCATCGATCCGTTGGCCCGGGTCTTGAGTGCTTGTCTGGCGCAAGGCGACAAAAACACTCGCCGCAAGGATACCTATCAGGAAGTGGGATAGATGTGCCAACAGCGTGTGTTCCAGCACATAGCCGTCCGGTCGAACAATATTGGCCGGCAGGTGCCAAGCGGACGCATTGGCCGACACCCACTGGACCACTGCCACGTGCCCTGCATAGGCTCCCACTGCCAGGACCAACAGGCACACTTGCGCCGCCGGCTTGCGCGCCATCAGCGGCCGCAGCAGGAGAATCAACAACGGAAACACCAGATAGAACTGTGCCTGGACGGCAATGCTCCAGAACGGGGGACTGATACTGTAGAGGGAATATTCCGCGAAATTGTGCAGGAACGCGTAATGCAACAGCACGTTGGACAGGCCATGGGGGCCGGCCCAGGACCGGTCTAACAGCACGAGCCCGGTTAGGCAGAGGAAATAGGCTGGCAGAATCCGGCCAATCCGCCTCAGGGCATAAGACAGGACCCAACCAACTCCTCCCGTCTTGCTCGACTGGTCTTGGGCGCCGCCGCCGGACTCCCCCTCGGCCGAAGACCAGAAAGGTAGGCTCAGCAGGAACCCGCTTAGAACGAAGAACAGACAAACTCCGGTGTTCCCGTTCAGCAGTAGTGTCTTGATATCCAGAGGTCCAATCTTCCCGCATAGCCCGGTGGTCTGTTGAAAATGAACGCCGAACACGGCCAGGCACGCCAACGCCCGCAAACCGTCCAAAGATTCGACGTGCCGTTTGGTTTGTGATCTCACGGTGAATTCTTCTTTGGACCCGGGCAGACATCACCTATGCGCAATCGCAGCTTGCAACCGCCTCGGTCAAACCCAGTAACTTGGCAAACGGCCGCAGTTGAAGGTCCCAGCGGTGGTGTGCTTCCACGTATTGCCGGCCCGCTTGACCCATTTGCCGGCGTAGTTCCGCGTTGTCCAACAGGGTGATGATGTCTTCGACCCATTGCTCGGGCGTGGAGGCCTGGCGGACGTTCACGCCCGGCTCGACCTTGAGCCCTTCAAGACTCTGGGGCGAGGCCACGACCGGCTTGCCCATCGCCAGGGCTTCGAGCACTTTGTTCTGAATGCCTCGGGCGATTCGCAGGGGAACCACGACCACGCTGGCTCGGGCCAGGTACGGCCGCACGTCGGGTACGTCGGCGGCCAGTTCGACGCCGGGTAGCTCTGCCAGCCGGCGAGCGTCGGGCGCCGGATTGCTGCCAACCAGCGTAAAGGTCGCTTCAGGTCGGCGACGGTGCAACTCGGGCCAGACGTTGCGGCAGAACCACTCGGCCCCGTCGATGTTCGCCCGGTAATCCAACGCGCCCACAAACACCAACCGCCGTGACTCGCCCGTCTCATCCGAATCTTCCGGCCGGAAATATTCCAGATCCACCCCGTTGGCGATTGCGTGTACGCGATCAGTCTCGCGGAACTTCCTATAGACCTCGACCTCCTCGGGGCTCACCAACGTCACGGCGTCGACCCGATCGGCCAACGACGCTTCCAGCCGTCTGAGCCGGCGCCCTTCCAGTCGATACAGGAACCGTTTCAGGCCGCTCGCCTTCTCGGCATAGTCGAGCCACTTCTGGCTGTCCACGTCGACCAGATCGACGAGCGTGGGCACTCCGGCCAGCCCAGGCGCGTCGAGGTATCGCACCATGCTCGAACAGAAGACCACAACCGCGTCGAAACGGGTTTGTTCGGACCAATCGCGAATCGTTCTGGCAAGCCGGGGCGAGCGGAACAGACCTTCGGTGGCCGTCCGGCCCCTGGCCACCGACCAGGCCGCGCGAACCCAGCGCATCGGCCGATTGAGCCCAACCGCCTCCACCCGGGCACAGTGCTGTTGGAGCGCCCCGATTGCATCGCTCGTGTCTGAATCCTCCGACAGGGGTTCTTCCGACAGGAAAGCCAGATGCACCTCCGCCCGAGCCGCCAGAAATTCCAGCAGATGAAACGAGCGAATCCGATCGCCCCGATTGGGCGGATAGGGAACGCGATGAACCAGATAGAGTATTTTTTGTACGCGCTGTTGCACGATTGTTCGCGGCTATTTTTCAAGCCCAACGGCTGCCGGGGAGTCCGCCCGCTCGGCTTCGATTACTTCGCTAAGTGGTCCGAAGCGGAATTTGCGCAGGAGCAAGTCGAGTTTCTTTTCAGTCGATGCCAAGTTAACGTAGTGCCGGGTTCGCGAGAGGCGAGAACCGCTTTGCAATCGTGGCTGGTCCGGGTCCAATTCCCAGGGGTGTACGTAAAACACGAACGGGCGGCCCTGCTTGCGATTGATGTTCGCCAGGAATCGCAACGTCAGAGGCAATGGGTACAAGCGGAAGTAGCCGCCGCCGGAAACGGGCAAGTTGATTCGACCCAAGCGAACGACCGAGACGGGAAACTCCCAAAGCGGGCCGGCCGGCGTGTCGATCTGGTGAATCGATACCTTGGCGCCGGGAATTCCGTAGCGGTCGTGATAGATCGGAAACACGCTGGAATCGAAGCGAAAACCCTCGGCGGCCAATATCTCCAACGCCCAAAGCGATTTCCTGGTGATCGAAAAACTGGGAGCCCGGTACGCCACAACCGGCTCGCCGGTGATTTGCCGCAGGACCTCGCGACCGCGGATCAAATCATCGCGGAACTCGTCGGGCGACATCCGGTATATCAAACGGTGCCAATAGCCGTGCGATCCGATTTCGTGTCCCCCGGCCTGAATCTGGCGGACCAGATCGGGAAATTTCTCGGCCACCCAGCCAAGCACGAAGAACGTTGCCCGAACGTCGTGCCGGGCGAGCATCTTGAGGATGCGGTGTGTATTGGCCACCACGCGACTCTCGTACCGATCCCACTGCGCCCGATCGATTTGCCGCTCGAAGGCCGAGACGTGGTAGTAGTCTTCTACGTCTACCGTGAAGGCGTTGATCGCTTCGGCTTCAGGTAGCATAGCTTTCGGAAATTGTCGCAAATGAGCCAAGTTTTGGCGGAGTCGAGGGTCAAGGGTTACGAATCAACTATCAACTATCCACTACCTTGCGGACTACGCTGTCGGAACCCCGTTAGCCTTGTGCGGCGCGCTCTTGCAAACGCCGTTGCCGGAAGCGACTTCGCTGTCCAATACCTTGTGGTAGGTTGACGGCTCGCCCTTCTTCGCGGGTGCTTCCGCTGCGTGTTCCGGAAGTCGCGGATGTCGTGCCACTCCCATCAGCCGCACCAGGCGTCTTCCGGGAAAGCCCATCAAACGTAGCGTGGTGCAAAGCACGATCCGGGCGTCCAACAGAAAACTGGCCGTGCGAATGTATTCCAAGTCCAACATCAGCTTGCGACGAACACTGTTGACGTCGGTGTCGGGCGGCAGATTCACCTGCGCCAATCCGGTAATACCAGGCGACACCGAGTAGCGGTCCATGTATCCCGGTATCTTTCGGGCGAGTTGCTGAGTGAACTCGGGCCGTTCGGGGCGCGGCCCGATCAGTGTCATTTCGCCGCGCAGCACATTTAGGAACTGCGGCAGTTCGTCGAGGTGAACTCTTCGAAGCAGGCGGCCCAACCGGGTAACTCGGGGATCGTTCTTTTCGGTCCAGACCGGCCCGGTCTTTGCCTCGGCATCGGACCGCATGGTGCGGATCTTGTAAAGCGTGAATATCTGGCCGTGCAAGCCAACCCGCTTCTGGCAATAGATGCCCGGTCCACGCGACGTCAGACGGACCAGCACCAGCAATACCAACGTCAACGGCAACGCCACGGTTGCCAGGATCACCGCGCCAATTCGGCTGGTGATGTGCTTTACGCGGAAATAGGGAGCGGGCGTAATCTCTTCGTTGGCCGCGAAGGGAACGGAAAACCGCGCGCGGGGCTTATCAAAGCTCTCTCTCTTGCGAATAACGAACGGCATTCCGGCAGACTCCGGGGGTTGCATGGGCATTGGGGCCGCTCGAAATAAGCGGGGAGTAGTAGAGAATGGGGTTGTGTTTCTCACCAAAATAGCCGGCAACCGACGAGACACTGCCGAAAGCCTAACCGGGAGTTCCCGTCTTTCAGGAGCCCGAAGATGCCAGCCGTACCCTTTCAGCATAATCATCCGTTCGGAAATCATCAAGCAATTTATAAAAAATTACCGGCTGGTGGGGGGGGTTATCAGCCGTCAATCCGCTCAACCTGAAAATCCTCCAACTGGACCGAGGCCCCCTGTTGAAGGAACTCGACCATCACCAACAGCCTCTCGCCCCCCCGTCGGCTGATTACCGTGCCTTCCAGACCCGATAGCGAACCGCCCCGGATGCGAACCCGCATTCCGGTCTCGAGCCTCGATTCGGGCGTCAAGGGCGCCTCGGAATCGATCAGCCGCTTGATTTGATGCAAATCGCGGACCAATTCCTTCTCGTTGGGGACCTTTAGGCATCGCGAAATGCAATTCGTGGTCAGTGCCTGCTCCCGCTCGCTTTCGCCGCCGTGCAGGAAAACGTATCCGGCGAACAAGGGGACCTGCGAGGTCCGTACCCGACCGGCCGGCGAACGCAGCCGCCGCTGGATCATGGGGCCGTAATGGGAGACATGCATCGCCCGTAGACGACGCATCAGGTCCTTCTCGCGTCTGGCGAGCGTGTAAAGCACCCACCAAACGTTCGAGCCGTCGTCGCTCGAACCGGCCTGCTCGAGCAAGTCGTCGGGGTAAATGTCGGGTTGATAAGGGAGAATGGGCATCCTTACGCAGTCCAGCGAGAGAATCCGTCAAGTGGCAACCTAAGCCATTTGCAGACAATGTTTTATAGCAGTTAATCAAGGTCATCGATAGGAGCCGTCAGCGCGCACTCCGTTCCCGTGGGTGACATTCGCACCCAAAAAATCCGCGGACCCCATTGGGTCCCAGTCACGCAAATCGAATGCCTTCCGGCTCGTTTTCCGGACCGGAACGCTCTTCTGATCGATTGGGCCGCCTTGTATCGTCTATCCGTGCGAAGTCGATGGCACGCGTGTGGAGCTAACCGGCTCCAAGGAAGCTTTCTCGCCGGCGATGATTTCTTGCCGCATCGCGTTGCGTTCTTGCATCAAGCGAATTCAGGCCCTCGCGTACAGCCGGCTAAACACATACCCACCGGATGGACTGGCAAAAACATCTTCCACCAGTGGCCGAGATTCGATAGGCAATTCTACCTCCTAAAAACCGCACCCAGTCTTTCGGCCGGAAAATGCGGGCTTGTCTACCTTGAAATCCACAGGCAAAACCACCCACGCGTGTGGTAATTTTATCTTGATGCTCCCCGTTTGTACTCGCGAGATGAAGGCACTGCACTACTAATTGCAAAGATCGTTAAGTTTTTGACAAAGATCTCTGGTCGAGTGGCCGTAATGCGTTATCTGAAGAGGGGTTAGGGGCCAGGGGGCACGATTCCGGCGTCAAGGTACTCTCAAGACACTGACCCCTGATCCCTCTTCCTTTGGTTGGCGGCCCTGCCGCCCCGCGGAGAAATACACCGACAAGCGGCCGGGAAACGGGCCATTTAGGGAGGCTCATACAGAAAGAGTTACTCTGCTTCACTTGGCCAAAAACGTCACCCAACTTCAGTCTATCAGTGCGAGCATACAAGTCAACGATGCCGCCGGACCAACCCGAATTAGTGGGGGTGAATGATTGAAATCCACCCCGGATAATGGTCGGCCGTCTTGGGCCTTCTCGGCAGCCGGGGGGTGCTTCACCAACGAGGGGGCTCTGCCGGTCTGGATAATTA
>CAZDHN010000227.1:7305-9074 GCA_964505115.1 uncultured Planctomycetaceae bacterium | reverse complement strand
CCGATCTCCATCCCCCCCTCGCTATTGATTAGCGCGATGGGCCAAATCGACGACGCCGGCCGCGCCGTGACGATGGACCTGAAGCAACCGGGCAACTACATCTATCAGGTCGGACAAACCAAGGAAGAGATGGGTGGCTCGCACTTCGCACTGATCGAGTCGCTCAGCGGCGGGCAGGTTCCCACCGTCGACGCCCCCTTGGCGAAACGCATTTTCGCCGCGATTCATGGTGCGATCGACGCCGGATTGGTCCGGGCGTGTCACGACCTGAGCGAGGGCGGGCTGGCGGTCGCCGCGGCCGAAATGGCCTTCGCCGGAAACCTGGGCATGCGTCTCTTCCTGGCCCAGGTCCCACACGAAATCGAGTTGGACGACGAGTCGCTCGCCGAAGCCCGACGCCTGGTCGAATCGATGCCCGACGAAGAGTTGCATCCGCTGGCCGGCTGTTCGCGAGCCACAACCGTGCTGATGTTCTCCGAATCGAACAGCCGATTCCTCTGCGAGGTTCATCCGGACAAGGCTGACGCCTTCGAGGCCGCACTGGCCGACGTTCCACACGCCCTGGTGGGCGAGGTGGTCGACACGGGCCGGCTGGAAATCATCGGCATCCCCCAGCCAATACCGGAGGACGATACCAATCAGCCGGTCGAGATCGGCGCCCCCCTGGTCGTCGAGGCTGAGTTGGCAACCCTCAAGGACGCCTGGCAAAAACCGCTCGCATGGTGAATCGAGGTTGATAGTTGATAGTTGATAGTTGATAGTTGATAGTTGATAGTTAGCCGGGCCGCCCGCGGCCCGTTTCGGCTGCGTTGCGGTCAGCCGTTTTTGGAAAAACTACCTGGGAGCAGAAACGTGGATGCAATGAAGAAGATAACGCGGCGGGAATTTACGCGCAAGGCGGCGATGGTCGCGGTGGGCGCGGGCGCTTCTCTGGCGACGGCCGCCGAGCAGGAACCGGCGGGCATGAACATTGCGGTCATCGGCGCTTCCAGTTGCATTCCCGACGTCGGCCGAGAGTCAGCCTGCTTGCTGATCGACGGGAAGCACCTGGTGGATACCGGCTGGTGTGCGGCACTGAAGATGCGAGAATACGGGTTCGATCCGCTGGCGCTACAGTCCATCATCTTGACGCACTGCCACCACGATCATTACATCGGTCTGCCGCAACTGCTCTTCTACATCGGCCTGCGGAAACGCAAGGGCCCGTCCCTGAAGATCATCGGGCCCGACAAACACCTGGAGCAGGTGGTAAAGGCGGCCGTCGAGTTCTTGCAGACACCCCGATTTCCCGAAATAGCGGTAGACTACGAACTGGTGCCCCTCAAGGCGGGCGATAGCGTCAAGTTGCCGGATCTGCGACTGGAGACAATGGCGGCCAACCACGTTTCGGGCAAAAAGAAGCCGGAGCAGGCGATGGTCTACAAGGCTACGAAGAAGAACGGCGCGCGTGCCGTACTGACCGGCGACACATCATATCACCCGCCCATTGCGGAGTTTGCCAAGCGGGTGCCGCTATTGATTCACGACGGTGCCCACACGGCTCCCAAGGATGCGGCCGACATCGCCAAGCGGGCCGGCGTCGGGCGGCTGGTGCTGATTCACTACCGCCAGAGCGTGGCCGCCCGCGCCTTGGCGGAGGCCAAGGCCGTTTTTCCAAACAGCGAATTGGCCCGGGAAGGAAGCACTTTGAAGGTTCCCGCGGCACGGTAGCCAACGCGGCATGAATCGGAGCCACGGTATCCAATTCACATTTAGCGGCCGGGCTTGCC
>CAZDHN010000227.1:0-7295 GCA_964505115.1 uncultured Planctomycetaceae bacterium | reverse complement strand
AGCATTCTGAAGGTCCCCGCGGCAGGGTAGTCCGACGCGGTATGAATCCCGCCGTGGCCGCCGGGGCTAAACGTCATATTTAAAAGAAGTTACTACGGTAAACTCCAAACCCCTAATCCCTCAAATGGCGCAACCAAACGTTCTTGTTCTTCGGGCACCCGGTACTAACTGCGACGCCGAGACGGCGTTCGCCTTCGAGCAGGCCGGCGCAAAGGCCGAACTGGTACACGTCAACCGGCTGTTGGAAAACCCCGGCCGGTTCTCGGAGTTTCAGATCCTCTGCCTGCCGGGCGGATTCAGCTACGGCGACGACGTGGCGGCCGGACGTATCCTGGCCAACCAGATACAACATCACCTGGCCGACCATCTGGCTGAATTCAAGGCGGCCGGAAAACTAATACTGGGGATTTGCAACGGGTTCCAGGTGCTCATCAAGTCGGGCATCCTGCTGAAACCGGAGGCCGGAAACGGTCTGCCGGTTACGCTTACGATCAACGATTCTGGCAAGTTCGAAGACCGCTGGGTGCAACTGGAAGTGCAAGGGTCGGAGTGTGTCTTCCTCGGCGGAATCGAGCGGATGTACCTGCCCGTGGCTCATGCCGAAGGGAAATTCGTCGCCCGAGATGGCCAAACGCTTGCTCAATTGGAGTCGACCGGCCAACTCGTGTTGCGTTACGGGCTGCTTCGGGAGACTTCCGCCGGCACAGATGAGGTGCCGTATCCCGACAATCCCAACGGCTCGATGGCGAACGTAGCCGGCCTCTGCGACTCGACCGGCCGCGTGCTGGGCCTAATGCCGCATCCGGAACGCCATATCGATCCCACCCACCATCCCCGTTGGACCCGAGGCGAAGCCGGTACGGAGGGCGACGGCCTGAAAATATTCAGCAACGCCGTCGAGTATTTTGGCTGAGAAGCGAGGGGTGCCCAGGAGGTCTACGCGAAGACAAGCCGTCCCTTTGGTTGTGGAATCGGACGCCCGAGTTCCTTGGCGGTTTCGATCCACTCACGGATTACGACTTCGACGTTTGCAATCGCCTCCCCATATGAAGCCCCATCCGCCGCGCATCCCGATAACTCCGGAACTACCGCAATGAACGCACCATCCTCGGTGCTCCAATAGATAATGATTTCGTATTTCAGGGAATCAGTCATCGAACGCGTTGGCGAGCCGGTACTTGAGGATTACTTGCCTGATCTGCTTAACCTGATAGGGTTTGGCCTTGCCGCCTTTCGGCTGCAAGTTCAGAATTTCGTAACACTTTAGCCGTCTGAAGCGGATTATGCGGTGCCGCACGTGATCACCACCGGGCCTGCCCCGGTGGGAAACTGTTTGGCAACTACCCGGGCTCAACACCCTCATGCGTCCCTTGCCGCGGCAAGCAGGGGGGAAGTGTGGGTGTCGCGGCTAGTTTTCAAACATGGCTCTACCGGGACAGGCCCGGTAGTGGCCCCAGAGTCCGTGACGGTTAGGCAAAAGCCGCCGTTCGGTTTGCTCGTTCGGTTTGCTCGTTCGGTTTTACTTACTCGACCTACTCGAAGATACCCGAGCCGAAATTTCCGCTCTTGGGCCGATCACTCGCCTGGGTTTGGTGCGAGGGGATCTTCTGCGGTCCACGAGGTTTTTCGGGCGGGTGAATTCTTGGCGATTCGACCATCGGCAGCGTAGCGGCCGCCGGCTCGGCCGAGACGGCCTCGGCATGGTCGAAATCGTCGTAGCTGGAGATATATCCCGGCTGCCGCGCCTGGACCTGCTCCTCTTCGAAGTCTCGGATGACTTTATTCTGGATCATCTCCCGGCAGGCGGAGTTGATCGGATGCGCGATATCGGCATACAATTTCGCGCGTCCTTCCTCGTCCTTCAAAGCGCGTCCTTCCTTGAGACGCTTTCCACATTGGTTGCAGAACCCGGCTCGGAGGTGGTTCTTGCAGCCACAATGGGGACAGTGTGCGGTCAGTTTGCGACTGGGCATTGCCACGAAGGGCCCGCTGGCTCCTTCGATGATCTTTAGATCGCGGACGACGAACGAATCGTCGAACGTGATCGAGCAGAATGCCTTCAGTCGCTCGCCCGGCTCTTCCATGAGCTTGATGCGAACCTCGGTGATTTCCACGGCCGTTCTCCTTACGATGCGTGCGATTCAGCGGCTGGCTCGAACCGCAAAGGCCATACCAACGCCGTTTACTTCCAAACGCCTTGCAACGCGCCGTGCTTGGCGCGCGTGACGACAAAGCCCAAAGCAACAGGTTCCGCTTCCACTCATCAGATGTCCCGGGCAATCTTCCTTTTCCAGTTCATCCATGAGTCGTTTGATCCAAGGTGAAAGTTTTCTCGCTGCCGGTTCCAAGCGGTTGAACAACCGTCGTCCGACTTCCGCCAGATCGCCTCGCTCCAAAGCCACCCGAAGGGGCGCCAACGGTCGAGGTTTTCGGGCGGGCCGACAGGCGCCGTATACGGCGGCCGTCGACAACCCGGCCGGCGGACGGACTACCACGAAGTGCAAATCACCCAGGCCGGCGAGTGCCTCGACCTTTTCACCCCGACCGCGGCAAATTGCCGCCCCGCGACCGAGGAAAAACGGTACGTCGCTCCCAATCTCGGCGGCGAGAGACGCCAATTCGGCCGGCGAACGGCCGAGGTCCCAGACTTCGTTGGCAGCGACCAAAGCGGCGGCTGCGTCGCTGGACCCGCCACCCAAGCCCGCAGCGGCCGGTATCCGTTTAACCAGCCGCAACTTGGCCCCCTGGCGAACTCCCGCCCGTCGACGAAGCAACTCGACCGCCCGCACAACCAGATTCTCGACCCCTTGCGGCAACTCACCAAGCCCGAAAGCGTCCGGCCTCCGGCACCTGACAGCCCATCGGCAGTCCAGTTCAACCCGGCTGCTGGAATCCTCCTTGAAGAAATACAAAGTGTCGTACAAACCGATCGGGACCATGAGGGTTTCGATCTCGTGGTATCCGTCGGCTCTCTTATCGAGCACCTCGAAGAACAGATTTATCTTCGCCGGCGCTTCAACAGCGACGCCCACCGCCGATCGGTGGATGCGCATCCTTTTTTCACCTTGCCTTCCAGCCCCTGCGTCTTCTGGCTCCCCCCATAGGGGAAAAAGCCCGAACCTTTTTGTGATGATACACTAACCCATTAGATATCCTGCGGATTGTATAGATGTTGAAACACGATGTCAACCTGAACGCGGCAATTTCCGCAAGAATTTTTGACGTGCGTTTTCCCACAATGACCATGTGGTTTTCCGTAGTTTTGGCCATAGTGGGGGGGATGCAAGGAAGTCGCCCAAGTGGCACCACTGGGCGATTGCCGGGCCATCGCGCCAGAATCGCCC
The DNA here is from genome assembly GCA_964505115.1 of uncultured Planctomycetaceae bacterium. Classification (GTDB taxonomy): domain Bacteria; phylum Planctomycetota; class Planctomycetia; order Pirellulales; family Thermoguttaceae; genus CAZDHN01. The sequence continues at coordinate 3,951 of CAZDHN010000227.1, read as the reverse complement.
CTGGCGGGGTGCAGGAACACGTTTGTAGCTGGATTCGCAAGAATTCAGCCCGTGAGCGTAAATTCGTCTGAATTCTTGCGAATTCAGCTACCACGATGTCGCCTATCCATCGAGGTTTCGCAAACCCGTTCCTGCGCCCCCCTGGCGAACGGCTGCAAACGTCACTTCCGCTGTTAAAGACCTACCATTAGAATGCCGCCAATCCGCACGCGGCGGAACCGATCCTCCCCGAGACAACTCATGGAAACTGAATCCGTATCCGCTCCCGAAACCCAGCAGGCCCAACGGCCGGGTTTGCTCAAGCGACTCTACAACTGGGTCTTGCATTGGGCCGATACCCCCTACGGCACGCCGGCCCTGTTCGGCCTCTCGTTTGCCGAAAGCTCCTTCTTTCCAATTCCGCCCGACGTGCTGCAAATCGCCCTCTCGATTTCCAAGCCGCGACGTTCCTTCTACTACGCCACGGTAAGCGGGATTGCCTCGGTGCTGGGAGCGTTGTTGGGGTGGTTCGTGGGCTACGCGCTTTGGGCCAGCCTGGGTGGATTCTTCACGCACTACGTGCCCGGCTGCTCGCCGGAGAATATCGAGTACGTTGGTGGGCTGTATCGCGATAATGCCTTCTTCGCGATTGTCTGTGCGGGTTTCACGCCCATTCCGTACAAGGTTTTTACGATCTCGGCCGGCATTTTCAGCCAGTACGTTTCGCTCGAAGTGCTGATAGCCGCTTCGATTGTGGGCCGATTCGCCCGGTTCTATGCCGTGGCCACCTGTATTTTCTTCTTTGGCCCCAGCGTGAAGACCCTCCTGGAAAAGTATTTCAACATAGCAGCCATCGTGCTCTTCGTCCTGCTGGTCGGCGGCTTCGTGGCGATCAAATGGCTATTTTGATCAACCGAACCGCTTCGCCTGACGGCGGCAATAGCGCCGAACACATTGGCAGACAAGGGGTTAGGAGCGAGGGGTTAGGGGCCAGGGGTTAGGGACTAGGGTCGAGGAAAAGAACTCGCGGACGGTCTTCGGCTCGTCCCTGGCCCCTGATCCCTGATCCCTGGTGTCGCCTACCCGCGATTTTGCTTGGCTTTTTTCCGGAAAATGGTTATCCTACGAGAGGAACGGGCCAGGGAGACGGGAGGCGGTCTCTCGTCGCCAGGTAGAGCCGGTTCGGCTTGTTCAATGTCGGGAGATGTCGGCGCTGGGCCTTCGTGGCTCGAGAGCCGACTCTTGTAGAATCTTCCGCATAAAGCCGACCGGCGGAACAGAGAGAACCTATAGAGGAGGCACGACCATGTTTGGAGAGAGTCCATTGACGGTTGCGTTGCGGTCGGGCGTACTGGTCGCCCTGGTGTTGACTACCGCGAGCCTGATGGGGGCCAAACGGTCCAACGGCCCGGAAGTGGTCGACGTGTTCGCCGCTATCGAGAAGGGGCAGATTGCCGTTGAGTTCATTCCCCGCGACTCGAAGCAGTGCCGGCTGCTGATCGAGAACAAGACCGACAAGCCGCTGGGCGTGGCCTTGCCGGCAGCTTTCGCCGGCGTGCCGGTGCTGGCGCAGGGTTTCGATTGGCCGCCCGGCGGCAACAACGGCCAGCAACAACAAGCTCCGCAGCAGGTCGGCGGTGGCATCTTCGGCCAGAACGGAAACCAGGGCAATCAGAACCAGGGTAATCAGAACATGTTCAACGTGCCCAATCAGCAGGGCAACCAGCAGAATCCGTTCCAGATATTCAACATCCCGCCGGAGAAAGTCGCCAAACTGAAGTTCAAGACCGTCTGCCTGGAACACGGCAAGCCGGAACCGAGACCGAAGTTCAAGTACGAGCTTCGACCGCTGGCCAAGGTGACCGACAAGGCGGGCGTGCGCGAGATTTGCTCGATGCTGGGACAGGGAAAGATCGACCAACGCACGGCACAACTGGCCGCCTGGCATTTGAACAACGGTCTGAGTTGGAAGAAGCTGGCCGGCATGAGAGAGAAGGCCGCCATCGGCACCACGCCACGATACACGGGCGAGGAACTCAAAGCCGGCAAGAAGGCGGCCAAGGAGGCACTGGAAGAGGCCAAGCGGCGCAAGCCGCCCGCGGCATCCAAACCGTCCAACAAAGCACCGACGAGTGGCGGTTAGACCGCGGCGACCGCCGGTTCCGGTTCGGTTGCCTGCCGGCGCAATTTGCGGATAACTTGTTCGTAACGCAGCCGCTGGACGTCCCATTGTTGGGATGTTGTCTCGAACTGCGTCTGTTGCTGCTGGAGTTCCTGTTCTCGGGCGACCAGTCGGGCGGCCTGCTGCTGGATCTCTTCCTGCCGCCGGGCCGACCACTGCTCGATTTGGCTTTTCTGCCGGACTAGCTTCTCGTGCTGATCGGCCAACTCGCCCTGCATCGTCTGAAGCTCCTGTTTCCGCTCATCCAACCCCGAACCGGCCAGACGATAATTATCGGCCAACCTCGCGCGGATCTGGCCCAGCGAATGCGTCAGCGCGGCGGGCGGCGCCGTGGCCGACAACTGCGCCCATAGCTCTTCGGTCGCCAGGCGTATCTCCAACGTCTCGCGGTGCATGCGACCCAACTCGGCTCGAACCTCCCGCAGAGCCGCCTGGCAATGATCGACATGCTCGGTGCGTCGTTCGAGCGCGCGGCGTTTCTTGTCCAGTTCGGCCTGCCCGCGACGCTGCTCGGCAACCATCCGTTGCCGCTGGCAACGAGCTTCCTCGTCGAACTGTTGTCGTTTTTGCGTCAACTGCTCGCGCAGACTTTTCGTCTCGCCGTGCGCTTTGGCCAGCAGCGATTCGGCCTGTTTGATTTCCTGTTCGCGACGATCCAGCGCCTCTGCCCTATCTAGAAGTTCTTTCTCCCGGTCGAGCAATTCCTGGCCGGGCCGATGGCTCGACTGCTTGAGCTTGTCGGCGTCGGCCTCGACTGTCAGGCGACGTTTTTCCAGAGCGGCCAGCCCTTGGCGAGCCAACTCCAGCGAGGCTTTGCGGCGAGTGTCGATCTTCCGCCTCTCACACTGCAATTCCTCTTCAGTGCGAGCGCGCTGCGCGTGAAGTGATTCTTGTGCTTCCTTTTGCGTGGCGGCCTGGGCCTCCAAATGCTCGGCCTTGGCGTCCAGTTCGGCCTCGCGCCGCTTCAACATCTCTTCACGTTGGAGGACTTCGTCGTCCGAGTCCTTCAGCGTTCGGTTCGCGACCGATTCGGCGGTCGCCAGGCGCGCCAACCGGCTCCGTGCGGCTCGCTGCTGCTCGTCCAGTTCCGAACGACGTTCCTCCAGTTCCTCCTGACGCTCGGCAAACCAGAGCCGGGCGCTGCGAGTACCGCCGTCAAGTTGGGCAAGCTGCGCGTTAAGCAGCGACTCGCGATGGTCCAGCCCCTTCTGGCGGTCACGCAAATGGGCGGAAAGTTGGGCCGCTTGGCCGCGGAGTTGCTCGCTCAGTTTCCGCGCGTCGGCCGCGGCTTCCTCGACGTTGCTGTCCGACTCAGCGACCGCCACGCTTGGCGGTTTTTTGGAGATGGGCTTTTCGGCCGGAGTCGGCTTCGCACCCTTGCCAACCTGGTGTGAGGCGTCGATCCGTGTCTCAACGGACTTCTCTGCAGCCCGACTTGATGATTTGGAATCGCGATCCTTGCGATTTGGCTTGGGCATCTTCGGCTAGCCTCGGGGAGAAGAGCTGGGGGCACCAGCGCGTTACACTCCGCGCAATCGGCAAACTCCACTTAAGTCCCTTAATCGGCACGGAAGGCGGCCAAGTTAACCGCAAATGGCAGGGGAGACACGATGTTTCCGACCGGCGCGCGAGAATGCCTAGGTCGGGAAAGATGGGATAGATACACCGAATGGCAATAGCCGCCTGCGGAAGCTGGCGGTTGGCGGAAGCACAGTCAAGGTTGGACGGAGTGCCCCGGGGTGGGCTGATGAAAATGTTCTTCATGTGTGTTTCTTGCTAACCGTGCGTGG
>CAZDHN010000226.1:0-9081 GCA_964505115.1 uncultured Planctomycetaceae bacterium | reverse complement strand
ACGACAGAACTTACGACCTCTCGTGACGATGTTGGTGAGAAATACGGGCTAGCGGTCTGTATCAGCCACGGTGATGGGTGCCACTGGCGTTTCGCCAGTGCAATACAAGCCGGAGCTTGTTCGTTACCGTTACAGGGGATCGTTGAGCGTATGTGGGGTCACAAACGAGTGTACGCGGAACGGGCGATGGGAACACCAACGAACAAGCTCCGGGCTAATCAGCACTGGCGAGACGCCAGTGGCACCCGGCGGCTAAACGCCGGTATTTCACGCCGTGAACTGTTACCCGCAATTAGATCTGCCGGAACGTCTGGTAATAGAGAAGTCCTACCAGGGTCTTGGCGTCCTTGATGATGCCCTGGCGGATCATGTCGAGTGTTTCGGGCCAGGTTTTCAACAGCGGGGTGATTATCTCACCCTTCTCCAGCGCGGTGGGGCCGGGCTGAAGGTGGCTTGCGACGTACAGATACATCCGCTCGTCGAGTATCCCAGGCGACGAGTAGAAAACGGCCAACTGCTCGATGGCCCCGGCCCGATAGCCCGTCTCCTCGGCCAGTTCCCGCCGCGCCGTTTCGGCCGGATCCTCGTTCGGCTCCAGCGTGCCGGCCGGCAGTTCGACGAGCGTCTGGTCGACCGCGATACGGTAGTTCTCGATCAGGCAGATCCGCCCGTCGTCTAGAATCGGCAGAATGACCGCGGCACCCGGATGGCGAATCACGTCGCGCACCCGCCGCCCGCCGTCCGCCGTCTCCTGGAAACGGCGCTCGACGTTGAAAAGCTTACCTTCAAAGAGCGTTTCCGGTTCAGACACTATCAACTACCCTCTACCCTCTACCCTCTACCCACTATCAACTATCAACTATCAACTACCCACTACCCACTACTCACTAACGTTCATGGTTCGCGATTGCTCGGCCGCCATTTCACGGAGCATGAACCGCTTGATTTTGCCGGTTGCCGTCTTTGGTAGCGCGTGCAGGAAGACTACCGAGCGGGGATACTTGTGCGGGGCCGTGTTCTGCTTGACGAAGGTTTGCAGTTCGGCTGCCAGTTCCGGCGAGGGCTCGGAGTTGTCTTTGAGCACCACGTAGGCGCGAGGCTTGAGCAGGCCGTCGGCGTCGGCAACGCCCACCACGCCGCATTCCAGCACGGCCGGGTGCCGCTGCAGGACGCCCTCCACGTCGGTCGGCCAGACCGCCTGACCGCTCACTTTGATCATGTCGTCGGTGCGGCCGGCGTACCAGTAGTAGCCGTCTTCGTCGGCCATGAACTTGTCGTGCGTGTTGATCCACTCGCCGCGGAAGGTCTGCTTGGTCTGTTCATGCCTGTTCCAATACCCGGCCGCGATGCTCTCGCCCTTGATCAGCAGTGTGCCCACGTGGCCGGGCGGAAGGTCCCGGCCTTCGTCGTCGACAATTCGGGCTTCGTATCCCTCGACGACCTGACCGGTGCTGCCGGCCTTAACGTGGCCCGGCCGGTTCGAGATGAAGATGTGCAGGATTTCGGTCGAGCCGATCCCGTCGAATACCTCGACGCCAAACCGGGCCAGCCACTCCTCGTAGAGGTGTCGGGGCAGCGGCTCGCCGGCCGAGACACACATCCGCGCTCGACCCAGGTTGGTCCGATCGGTCTTCTCGGCCGTGTGCAGCATGGCGGCGTAACTGGTGGGCACGCTATAGAAGACGGTGGGCTGGTACTTATCGATCAGTTCGAACACGGCGTCCGGCGTCGGGCGGTCGGGCAGCAGCACGGTGGTTGCACCCATCCGTAGCGGGAAGTAAAGCCCGTTACCCAGCCCGTAGGCGAAAAACAACTTCGCCACCGAGAAGGAAACATCCGATTCCAGCAGGCCGATCGTCTTATCGGCGTAGAGGTCGGCCTCGACAATCATGTCGTGGTGCAGGTGGATGGCCCCCTTGGGGAAACCGGTCGTACCGGAACTGTACAGCCAGAAGGCGGCGTCGTCGCAGGAAGTGTCGGCCGGCTCCAATTCGGCCGATGCGTTCTGCATGATTTGGGCCAAGCTCAAATGGCCCTCGGCCCCAGTACCCACGACCACCACGTGCTCCAAGTGGCGCAAGTTTGCACGGATATCGGCAATTCGATCCAAAAGCGATTCGTGGACGACAAGCACCCGGGCGCGGCTGTCGGCCAGCAGGTATTCGTAGTCCTTGGATTTTAGGATCGTATTGAAGGGGACGGCCACGGCGCCGATCTTCATCGCCCCGAAGAAGGCGAAGGCCCACTCGGGCGAGTCGGGCAGCAAGATAGCCACCCGTTCCTCCATCCGCACGCCCAACTCCCGAATCGCGTTGCCCAGCCGATTGACGCTTTCGTGCAGATCGCCGTAGGTGATCCGGTCGTCGCCACACAGTATGGCCACCTTGTCGCCACGTCCCTGGCCGATGTGCGAATCGACAAAGACGGCGGCCGCATTCATCCGCTGGGGTAACTGCAATTCCGACATACGCAAGTTCTCCGTGTTACAAACCCGTGAAAGCTCGTTTTCTTGGCAAATTTCAATTCTAAACTCCAGCGGGAAGCAATTACAGGGTGCAATCGGCGTTATCCTTGAGAACAGAATGGTGAATTCACCTGCCGCCCGGGGGGTATGCTCTAGCGCGCAGAGCCGCGGCGTCCTCGCCGCGAGTTACGACGCCCCGCTAATACCCGCCCCGAGGACGGGGCGGCTCTCTCCTCCGAGCCGCGAGCCGTGACAGCAATGCGATAACCGCCGAGTGCCACTGGCTCCGCCAGTGCTTTGGGCGTTTTTGGAGTTCCATCGCTTATGGGCAGGGGAAGGAGAAATGACACATCGGCAGACCGTGCGGCTACTGGGTCTCCCGCCGAATCCACGGAATACCCGAAAGAGCCGTTGCCGGCGAGTTCCGACGGAAGCACTGGCGGAGCCAGTGGCACACTTCAGCAGCGCCACCCGCCCACCTGGAAAAGAAGCTCGGCCGCGTCCTAAGACGCCAGAAACCCGGCCCGAAGAAACTCCGCTGAAATAATTAAGTATACTGTCCCCGGGACTCCCCGCACCTTACAGCCTTGCGGCAGCATGAAGGCGCGATGGCATTGAGTGGCACCCAGCGAAGTTAGGGCGAGTAGGGTCAGCGTTTGCTCTTGGGCAGCCGGTCTTCCGGGCATGAGTATTCGTCTTGAGAATACTCCGTGCGAACGTAGGGGGCGGTTTTGGTTTTCGGCGGATAGCCCCAGAGTGGGAACCACTCGCTGGGCGCGTCCTCGATTTTGCGACACTCCTCGTCGCTTCGGTACAAGACCCAAAGATCGATCCAGGCGATCAGCATCCGCAGGTCTTCCGGCGGCAGACTCTTGCCACAACGCTTCTTGTCCATCACCTCGGCAATCAGTCTGCTTTTCGGCGACAGGTAGGTCAGCGGTGGCAGGGTATCGTAACGCGTGGCGACCGTGCTCGGGACGGCGACGTAACCGCTTGTTCCATCGAAGGAAGGACAGACGCTGCTGATATTATCGTTATTCTTGCCCATCAGAAGCGTCAAATAGGGTTCGGCAAAAACGCCGCCCCAGCGTTTTTCGCCCATTTCATCGGGCCGTAGCGTCAAGTTAAGTTTGCCGATCGCCTCTCCGTCGCCCTGGTGACATTCGGCACACGCGCGGTCGAAAATCGGTTGAATGTCCTTCACATACGACAAGGAGCGAACGCCCCACGGCGGAGGCTGGATTTTGTCGGGGGCCATTTTCGCCAGGACCGGCTGCAAGACCGGGGACGCGTTATGTCCCTTATGACAGCCGGTACACCCTCGGTACTCACCGGGACGGGCCGATACCCAGGACCGCATCGTGTGAACCGTGCGGTAATGCTTGTCGAGCACCTGAAAATAGAGCATCCGACAAGGCGGGACCTTGAAACTGACCGAACCGCCCTTGCGGATTGGAACGGTGCCATGCACCTGCTTGACCGACAACGGACCGGAAATCGAGGTCGCGGGACCGCCGTAAACGGTGGCGTCGCCCCAAGTGACGTCGGTTGTCGGCGTCAGCGTTTTACCACGCATGAACGTCTCGCCCCAGAACCCCCAAGCAGTGTTCGCTCCCTCGCTGCCAAATGGCTTGCCGCCCGAGTGAAGGATGCCGATCGAGTAGTTTTTCGGCATGCTTTCGACAACCCGCAGATACCTGCCATGCTCTTGAACTTCCGACGGCGCGTTCTCGAAGATATTGTTCGAGAAGAATACCCCAGGTCGAATCGTGGGGTTGTCCTTTTCCGGGCCGGGCATGTCGGCCAGATCGGGCAATAGACGCGGCCGCCCTCGCGAGCGGACCGGCTGGGCATAGAGCACGCTGTTGTCACCTTCGTGGATCAACTCGCGATTGCCGTGGATATCCATCAGGTAGAGTTTGAAGTGGCCCAATGTGGGATCGTAAGCTGATCCCTGAAAGATGAGTTTCTGGCTGCCTGTTCGAATTGAAACCAGAAACAGTTCTTCGCTCAGCGGGTACGGTGTTTTATAGGCCGCGTATTTCCCTGACGTGTGATACTGCTTCGTCAGGCCGGGAGTCGGGATCGGACCGTCGCCTACCTCCGGCCAGGGCAACTCCTGCGTGACTTTCCAGATACCATCGGGGAAGTTCCGGCCTTCTTTCGGATCAACAACGCCGATACAACCCGCCCATACATCGTGATGGCCGAACCCGCTGAACAACACCTTCGTTGTACCGGGAATCTGGCGCGCTTCGCCGAGATGATCGGGTTGCACGGTCTGATTACCCCAGAACGCCGCAGCCCCCGTGCCGTCGGTACGCATCGTCCAGAGTGATTGGATCCGGTTGGCGAACTTGTCGACGTACTCCCATCGAGTCCAAAGGATTCGCCCGTCGGCGAGCAATGCCGGCGAGTAATCCGGCTCCGTGGCGGGAGTGAGGATGTTGATATTCGTGCCGTCCGAATCGCAACGGGTGACGATATAACTGCGTGCCCATGTCCCGCATTGGGCGTAGACATCGGCTCGCGTCGAAAGGAACAGGTAGCGGTCGCCAGGCAAGTAGATCGGGTCGATATCGCTATAGTCTCCGGAGGTGACTTGTCGGAAGTTGTTTCCGTCGAGCCCGATTTCGTAAAGGTGATATGCTTTTTCATCTTCCGGCTTCATGCAGAACAAGGCCTTCTCGCCATCGAAGGAGAGGTCGAAACTGAACATAGCGCCCGGTTGCCCGGAATCGTCGGTCGGGGTAAGCCTGCGCGGCGCGGGGATTGACGCGAAATCCTCCACAACGATCAGCTTCGCGCCGTGCGACGCGCACATCTCGCTGCGGAACCGGCTCTCGTGGACCCACTCCTCCTGACGTCTCGTTCCATGGGAGTCGGGACTTCGCTGTGCGTATGGCGCATCGACACAGATAATCCCCGAAAAATCGATCTCGGGGAACTTGAACATCACGCTGCGTTTCAGAGCCCGAACGTCAAAATAGAGCCTTCGTATTTCCGAGGCATCGAGCGCCGCTTGATCGGCGCGGGCCCTTTGTTCGACGTTCTTCAATGCGGTCGACTCGCGGGTCAGGTCGGGGGCGTCGGCCCGCTTTTGTAGCCGATCGATCATCTCGCGCGTCCAGACGATTTCCTTGCCGGCGCGCGTCAGTAGATCGTCTTCCTCGGCCTGGAAGAGCCAGTCGACCTTTCGTTGAAGTTCACTGTTACCGCGTTTGAGAGCCTCTTCCGTGTAAAAGAGTTCGCGAGCCCGGCGAGCCATTTCCGCGAGGCGATGCTTTTCGAGCATAGCCACCACGCGACGATGTTTTGCGAGCATGGCTGTTTTCGCCTCAACCCACCGCGGATCGTCCGGCGTGCCTTTCGACGCTTCGTAGAGGGCCAACTGCTCCGATAGCGGGAGTGCCGAGCCGAAGAGCCGGACGTCGTCGACGCAACCGTTGTACACATACTTGTGCTCGCCATCGTTGAGCGATCCGATCTCGACCCGCTTGACGGCCGAATTTAGACCTGCCGGCGAGAGCGTATTGGCATCGATCTTCCATGTGAGATCGTTTGACCGGAGGATCGACTTGCCCGTCTTGGTGCTATTTGAAAACACGACGTGATACCACGCGCCCGGTTTCCACGAGAGCGGCTTCGTCACGAAATTCCGGAAATTCCCACCATTCTGCCAACCGAACCCGAGGGCGTTGTTGTGGACTTCCAGCTCGATGCGGTGCGTTAATGTTCCATCCGTAAACGTGAACAACTGGCGACTAGGCCCGCCGTCGTATTGGATCCACATCGAAACCGTAAAGTCGGTCAGCTTGCCCAGCGTGGAAGCGTGCCGGTCGAGTTGGATCGAACCATCGCCGGAAAGGCGAACCGCTTGGCCGATCTTGCCGGGCACAATACGCATCGCCGCAGCGGCCTTGCCGAACCCCACGAAGCGGCCGTCCAGTGAACGGCCCGCCACGTCGGCCACGATTCCGCCCCCACCGTCCTCGTCGAGTTTCCAATGGCCGACCAGCCCACTTTCACCATGGGCCGGCGGTGTCAGGGCAAGAATAAACAGAACAGACAGTCCTACGGGCCAACAACGGATCACATTCGTTAAACCGTGTCGCAAGGTCGATTTCATTTCGACTTCCTCCTGGGTCACAGCGCGCACGGGAGTGAATCACAACATAATATACCGGGTCAACGGGAATGTCAATCAATATCGAAGGACGCATCTGGCTAAGCACCGCCAGCGGCTTGGAGGGGTTGACCCTGGGCACCAGCCTCAACATCGCGCCCGGGGCACTCTTTCTCCCGTATGTCGACATGAATATCGCACCGGGCACGAACCTCAACCAGGGGGGTTCCGGGGACAGAGGAGTTCCGGGGACAGTATACATAACTCTTGGCCGCCGAGTGCCACGCGGCCGATAACCGCTCCGAAGACGCGGCACTCACTTGCATTCGCTCAGGCAGGCGGACAACTTGGCCACCGTGTCGCGGATTTGCTGCTCGGTGTGGTCGGCCGTAATGAAGAAGCGGATTCGGGAGGCGGGTTCCGGCACGGCCGGGTAGAGGATGGGCCGGGCGTTGACGCCCTTGGCCAGCAGCGCGGCCGAGATCTTGAGGCAGAGCATCGAATCGCCCAGTATGATTGGAATGACGGGCGTGCCGCCGCTGTTGCCCGTGTCTAGCCCGCTCTTCTTGGCCAGTTCCAGGAACAGTCGCGAGCGATCTTGCAGCCGGATCGCCCGATCGGGCTCCTGCTGGAGTAGCCGCAAGGAGGCTAGGGTTGCCGCGGCGTTTGGGGGCGAGACGCCGGTGGCGAAGACGAACGAGGGCGTGGTGTATTTCAGATACTCGATCAGCGGTTTGCGGCCGGCCAGATAACCGCCCCCGCTACCCAGTGCCTTGCTGATTGTGCCCATCCAGATGTCGCCGTCGGCCGGATCGACGCCATAATGCTCGCAGATCCCCCGCCCGCTTGGGCCCATTGTACCCATCGAGTGCGCCTCGTCCACGAACAACAGCGCCTGGTGCCGCTTCTTGACTTCGATCAGTCGCGGCAGATTGGGATAATCGCCGTCCATGCTATAAGCGCCCTCGACGGCCACCACTACCCGACGATACTTGCCGCGAATATCGGCCAGCAGACGGTCGAGGAACTCGATGTCGTTGTGAGGGAACGGTCGCCGGGCCGCCTGCGAGAGCATCGAACCCTGCACGATGCTGTTGTGGGCCAGATCGTCGTAAAGGATCAAATCTTCCTTGCCGAACAGATGCCCGAAAAGCGACTCGTTCGTGCCATGCCCGCTGGAAAAGACGATGGCCGCCTCGGCGCCCATGAATTTGGCCAATTCCGCGTCCAGTTCGTTGACGATCGTGAAGTCGCCACCCACCAACCGGCTGGCCGTTGAACTCGTGCCGAATTTGTCGATCGCATCCTTGGCGGCCGCCTTCACACGCGGATCGCTGGCCATGCCCAGGTAGTTGAAGCTCGCGAAGCTGACCACCTCGCGACCGTCGATCGTCACCGTCGACCCGCACACGCTCTGGTTGACGAGGAAGAACGGGTTGTCTATTCCCAGGGCGGCTGCCGCCCCCAGCCGTTGCTCAAGCGCGACGCACTCGGGAAACAGCGCGACGTCGGAATACTCGGGCAGGATCTCTCGGTCGGACGGCTTGGCCCCGTCGGGCTTGGCTCCGTCGGACTTAGCTGGCGAGACCGGCGCGGCGGTCGATGTGGCGTCGCCACTGGTCCCTTTCGCCGCGATGCACTCGACCAGGTCGCGGCAGGTCTCCATGTCGTACAACTCATCTTCCGTGAATCGCACCTTGAACGTCTCTTCCAACCGATTGACCACGTCCATTCGGGCGATCGAATCGAGTCCCACCTCGAACAGCGAACTGTCGAGCGAGATCTCGCCGTCGAGGCCACCCGGCACTGCAAGTCGCACCTGCTCGAACACGGCCTGGGCAATATCATCGGTGGAGCCTTGAAGGCTTTCGGAGCCGGCAGTCATCACTAAATCCTCTTCTTGATGCGGCGGACGGCAAGTCCGCGTCATGAATATAATCATTCATTATACGGGCAGTATTCAGGTAAGATAAGTACCATGCCCGGCCCAGCCGCAGGAACGATCGAGGTGTTCCCGGCACAAATAGGCCGCCATAGTGGGGGGGCGATTACGATTTCACTAGGCGCAACCGAAAACCGCTCGGCTCAACCATCGGCCGATGGTAGATCGACCTCTTGAAGTTGATCGCGGAGTCGGGCGACCTTTTGCTTGAGCCGTTCCAGTTCGTGGCCGTGCTGCTCGGTCGCTGCCAGTTCGGATTCCAATTCGGCAAACAGGCCGGCGGCCGAGCGGGGGTCGGTCCAGCCTTCGGTCAACTGGTCGATCTGGCGGCGCAGGCCGCGTCGCAAGCGGCCGGTGAATAGCCAGAGAAGGATCAGGCACCAGAGTATCAGCCAGAACGCGGCCGACAGGTAATAATCCAGGCCGAAGACGGGCACCGGATCGGTGGCCAACCAGGAGTCCCAAAAGAAGTTCTTGCCCTGGCGATACAGAAGCATCCCCATCATGGCCACCAGCAGCAGTTCGTATCGCCAGCGGGTGAACCAGCCC